>NZ_CP028923.1:0-300000 GCF_005166025.1 Mangrovivirga cuniculi | reverse complement strand
GCCTCTGCTGTGATTTTTTTCTCCTCTAGCGGTAGTTTGTTAGAAAATAATTCAAGTTCTTTAGCGGTGCTTATATGGAGAACATGCAGCCTTGCTCCATGCTTTTTTGCAAGTGATACTGCAAATGAAGAAGATTTGTAACACGCTTCTTCAGATCTGATTATCGGGTGATACTTTACTGGAATGTTATCTCCATACTTTTCTACATATTTAGCTGTATTTGCACGGACTGTTTCTTCATCTTCACAGTGTGTGGCAATAAGCATATTAGTAGAACCAAAAATTGATTCCAGGGTTTGTTGATTATCTACAAGCATGTTACCAGTACTAGAACCCATGAATACTTTTACTCCACACACCTTAGTTGGATCAGTTTTTAAAACTTCATCCAGGTTGTCGTTGCTGGCACCCATAAAAAAGGAGTAGTTGGCCGGAGAGCTTTTAGCTGCTATTGCATATTTATCAGCTAAAAGTTCCTGGGTCAATGCCTGGGGAACGGTGTTTGGCATTTCCATAAATGAAGTGACACCTCCAGCTACAGCAGCCCTCGATTCTGTCGCTATGTTAGCTTTATGTGTCAGTCCGGGTTCGCGAAAGTGTACCTGGTCATCGATTACTCCCGGAAATAAGTATTTACCCTCGGCATCGATTACTTCATCAGCCTGGTCGGCATTTATTGAAGAAGATATTTTTTCGATGCGGCCCTCTTTAATAAGGACATCACCGGTAAATATCCTGCCTTCATTGACTATATTTGCATTGGAAATCAAATAACTGCGCATCTTTTTGTTTTTTTTGTAAAGATAGTGTCTTTTTTTGATCAAAACCCATTCATCTCTTATGTCGAAGCAAGTAAATACTTTTGAGGATTTTAAATTGAACAGGCAGCTTTTAAATGCTATCGAAGAGGCGGGGTATGAATCACCAACGCCAATTCAAAAGAAAGCTATTCCGTTGGTTACTGCAGGTCATGACGTATTAGGTATTGCTCAAACCGGAACCGGTAAAACAGCTGCTTACTTGTTGCCCATTTTAATGAAGCTAAAATATGCACAGGGTGATGATCCTCGAGCTGTGGTTCTTGCACCAACGAGAGAACTCGTTCTTCAGATTGAAGAGGAAGCGAGAAAGTTCAGTAAATATCTCGATCTTCGAATTGTTAGTTTTTACGGTGGGCTGGGACCAAAAACTCAGATAGAACTTGCTGAAGCAGGAGTAGATCTGATCATATCGACACCTCAGCGATTTATGGATATTTACAGGAAGGAAGCTTTCATGACCAAATACATCAAGACGATGGTAATGGACGAAGCCGATAAGATGATGGATATGGGGTTTTTTCATCAAATTCTTCGCCTTTTAGAAATACTTCCACAGAAAAAACAAAACTTGTTATTTTCGGCTACTTTCCCTGATAATGTGCAAAAGCTTTCAGAAGAGTTTCTCGAGTTTCCTGAAAGAGTTGAGATCGCTCCTCAGGCCAGTACGGCTGAAACAATTAGTCAGGAGTTATACAAGGTGCCGAACTTTAAGACAAAAATTAATCTGTTATCCTACTTTTTAAAGCAAGATGAATTCAATCGCGTTATTGTATTTGTTAAGACTAAAAAGACAGCAGATAATATTTATAAATATCTAGAACGTACGGTAGAAGGCGGTGTAAGAGTGATCCATGCTAATAAAGGGCAAAACTCTCGTATCAATGCCATGAATGATTTTAAGGAAGGAAATATCAGGGTATTAGTTTCTACCGATGTAACAGCAAGAGGAATGGACATCTCAATGGTTTCGCATGTAGTGAATTTCGATGTGCCGATTATCTATGAAGATTACGTTCATCGGATAGGAAGGACCGGTCGGGCTATGCAGGCCGGAACTGCGATAACTTTTGAAAATCCGGCAGAGCATTATCACATTAAAAAATTGAAGAAATAATTCGCATGACCATCCCGGTCAAGGATATACCGCAAAATGTAGAAATTACCGATACTCCTAAAGAGGAGAACCAACAGATTCTAAGAGCCATCGATTATCAGCGAAAAAAGGAAGATCCGACTTACCAGGGGCATTTCATGATAAAAAGCCAAAATCTGAAAAGAAAAAATCATCAACAAAGAAATCAAATAAAGGCCGATCTAAAAGACGTTAAATTTTTTTACCGAAAAATTTTATCAGTTAATCGAATGATCATTATAGTTGGTCTAAACTGCATTCACCTTTTTGATTCCCAGGGAATATACCTATGAAGTTAGTCGCTTAAAAGAAGTTGATTATTTCATAGCTGGTTGAATGGGAATCCCGGAGTTCATCTCCGGGATTTTATCGAAGAAATCACTAGTTTAATCGTAAAAAATAAGCCGTTTGTCTAATAGGCTTCTTCGCGTAAATAACTTTCATTACTTTAAGAGTTCAAACAAGTATATCTTTCTTTCCATAGCTGGTTAAGAGCCCGGTTTTTAAACCGGGCTCTTTATTTTTACTCCCTTCAATACATCTTTCGAAGTTTGTAAATCCTTTATTTTTATTCTTTTCTACAGGCTTAAAGCTGGAGTGAATTCTAGTTGGTTTTTAATAGATTAATTTTGCAAAAAATTGTTTTATCCTCTAAATATTATAATTTTTGCTTCTAATAATTTTATTTATCAACCAAAACTTAATTTTACAAATGATTAAAAAGAGCTTTATACTCGTATTTTTCCTTTTCGGATTTAACAGTCTTTTTTCACAAATTTCATGGGAAACAAACCTCAAGGTAGCGCAGGTAAAGGCTATTGAAAAAGACCAATTGATATTAGTTGATTTTTGGGCAATTTGGTGTGGGCCATGTAAGAAAATGGATAAACAGCTTTGGGAAAGGCCAGAGATGAAAAAGTTGTCTGAAAATTTTGTTGCTCTTAAAATTGATATTGATCAATATCCAAATATAGCACGTGCCTATAATGTAACGTCTATTCCCAGGGTAATGATAATTACAGCATCTGAAGAGGTGATCTGGGAAAAAAACGGGTTTCTGATGCCAGAAAGTTATATTGAAATTTTAAAACAGATCCCACCGTCTTTAAATGGACTTAATAAAAAAATGGTTACAAATGCTGGCGAGGAGAATCCAAATAGTTCTTTTGAAATAGGAATGGGTTTTCAAAAATTAGCTATTTCCACAAAAAGTGATTTCGGAATGAAATTTATTAATATCAGTAATTCTTACTTTAAAGAAGTAGAGAAAAAGCTAATGATCCTGATTTATTAGCTATGGCCGAATTAAATCAATATTTTAATGAAGCATTAAAGGGGAATTATAAAAAGGCATTAAAGAAAGTTGAAAGGGTCGAAGTGGCAGCCAATAATAAACAGGCACAGGAATTTAAATCTTACATAAAAGCCTATTGTTATAAATGTAAAGATGAACTGGAAAATTACGAAGAGGAAAGATCAGCAATCAATGATGAAGATTACCTGTCAAAATTAGAGTCTATGGAGTAGGATGATTGAATTCTTGAAATAAAAAAAGGGCCAATTGGCCCTTTTTTTATTTCTTATTTATCATTGTTTAAATTCCTCTGTAGTATCCGGATACCAAATTAGTTACTTGTCCGTAAATTGGCTTACAAAACTCAATGAAAAGATCCTGAGGAGGTGGTGGTGGAACTTCTCTCATTTTAGTAATTGCTATTTGTTCTTTCGTTAGGGCTCTTTCATCACCATTAAAATTTCCCCACTGAGTAACCCATTCGAATTGACCAGGAAGTTTTTCCTGTCTTAATATTCTGTTAGATCTAGCATCCCAGATTTGTACATCCAGTAAACCTCTTGACATTACACTTTTAGTGAATACAGTTAGCTTTGCTTTAACAGTTCCATAAACAGGTTTCTTAACGCCTTCAACTTCTACATCTCCGACTTTAACACTATCACGAGTAATTACTTCAGAATTTTCACGAAGGTGGGTATTGCCTACCTGGAAATCATCAAACTGCATACGTATATAGTGATCAAATTCTTCGAGCTGCATTTTTTCAGCTTCATCAACTGTAAAAAACCTTACAAACTCATTTGAGTTTTGATGAGCAAGATATTCGTTTATCTGATTTTGAAAGAATTGATTACTTAACCCAAAAGTCTGGGAGTGAACAGGTATTTGTTCAACCAACACTTTGAGGGTGGCAGCCCATCTTGCTTCTTCAATTTTATCATTAACATCTTTGTAGTTAGAAACAAATTGATCAGCTCTTCTAAAATGGTTTACAGCTTCTATAGCACTTCGTCTGTCTCCATTAGAAAGAAATTCGACGCCTGCCTGATACCTTTCTTCAGCGGCTAACCTTGCAGCTTCATTATATTCATTTAAAAACCCTCGGGTTTCAACCAGGTTCATACATGCAGGACATCTTTCGACCTCATTATTCATGTTATTTAAGAGCTTATAAGACTGTGCAATTCGGTCATACTTAAACCTGTCAGTACTTGATTTGTACTGATTAATCTTTCGCAGGTGGAGATTCACCGCTAGCGGGTATGCCTTACGTAAAGTTTGTGTTGCTTTTTTGTTGTCAGGTTTATCTCTTAATCGATTGACAGCTAAAAATACTGCTTCTTCGTAATTTCCCTGCTCGAATTGCTTCTTACCACTGCTACATGACTGAAAAATGGTCAGAGCGATAATACTAAAAAATAGAATCCGTTTCATTATTGTAGTTTTTACGTGAACAAGTTCAATGATTATGCCAATTTTACAATATTGCTGCAATATAAACGTTTGTCCCGTTCATATTTAATCAAATTAGCTTAAAATAGTACTTTGACAAGAAAATTTTAATTTCAATGATCTTGACCTATGGCAGAAAATAAGAAAACACTCTTTCTACTGGATGCTTATGCATTGATATACCGGGCACATTTTGCTTTTAGTAAGAACCCGAGAATAAATTCTAAAGGACTTAATACCGGAGTAATGCTTGGTTTTACCAATGCTTTACTAGAGATTATCAATAAAAGAAAACCTTCTCATATAGGCGTTGCCTTTGACCCGCCGGGGCCAACCTTCAGAACGGAAGTTTATGAGGAATATAAAGCGAATAGGGAAGAAACTCCGGAAGATATAAAGGTTGGTGTTCCATGGGTCAAAAAAATTATCGAAAGTTTTGATATTCCTATTCTTGAAGTTCCAAAAATGGAGGCGGATGATGTAATAGGAACTCTGAGCAAAAAGGCTGCAAAGGAAGGGTTTGTTGTTTATATGATGACCCCGGATAAAGACTATTCCCAGCTGGTTGAAGAGAATATTTACCTGTATAAGCCGGCCTTTATGGGCAATAGTGTAGACATCCTTGGAGTGGAAGAGGTGAAAAAGAAATGGGACATCGAAAATGTCGACCAGGTGAGAGATATGTTGGGCTTACAAGGTGATAGCGTAGATAACATCCCGGGTATTCCGGGTATTGGACCTAAAACAGCTTCGAAATTATTAAAAACCTATGGTACAGTAGAAAACCTGGTTAAGAATGCTGAAGATCTAAAAGGAAAGCAAAAGGAAAAAGTAATAGAATTTGGTCCACAGGGTATTTTATCAAAAGAACTGGCAACAATTAAAATAGATTGTGATATAGACCTTGATCCTGAAGCTCTTGAATATACAGGTCCGGATGAAGAAAAGGTGAAGGAAGTTTTTGAAGAGCTGGAGTTCAGGACACTTATGAAGAGGGTATTTGGCGAGCAGGCAAAAGATACAGATTCAAAAGGTCAGCTTCAGATGTTTGCCCAGGTGTCAGAGGAAGAAGCAGAAGATACTGCTACACCACAGATCGATACAATTGAAACGGTCGAGCATGAGTATTATACTCTTACGGAAGAAAAAGAGATCGACCGACTAGTCAAATATTTAAAAAAGCAAAAAGAAATATGTTACGATACTGAGACTGATTCAATTCAGGCTTTTGAAGCTTCCCTGGTTGGACTTTCATTTTCTTTTAAAGAAGGAGAGGCATATTATATCCCGGTTCCGGATGATGAGAAGAAAGCCGGTGATATTCTGAGCAAATTCAAGGATATTTTTGAAAATGATAAGATCACTAAGATCGGTCAAAATCTTAAATATGATATTCTTGTTTTGAAGAAATACGGCATCAAAGTTAGTGGCCCTTATTATGATACTATGCTGGCCCACTACTTGCTAGAGCCTGAACAGAGGCATAATATGGATGTTCTGGCGGAAAATTATCTCAATTACTCACCGGTAAGTATAGAAACACTGATTGGCAAAAAGGGTAAAAAGCAAGGGAATATGCGTGATGTTGATATCGAAAAAGCAGGTGTTTATGCTGCTGAAGACGCCGATATTACATTAAGGCTGAAAAATAAGCTCGATAAGGAGATCAGGGAAGTAAAGATGGAAGACTTGCTTACCGATCTTGAATCACCATTGGTTGAAGTGTTGGCGGCTATGGAGTATGAAGGAATAAAAGTCGATAAAGAGGAGCTTGCAGTTTCATCTAAGGAAATGGAGAAAGATCTCTTAAAGATCCAGGCTGAGATTTTTGAAATTGCCGGAGAGGAATTCAATATAGCATCTCCAAAGCAATTAGGAGAGATACTTTTTGTTAAGCTCAAGGTTGATAAAAAACCTAAAAAGACAAAAACAGGTCAGTTTGCAACCGGAGAAGAAATTCTTTCAAGATTGGCAAATGAGCATGAGATCGCGCAAAAAATTCTTGATTTTCGAGAAATTCAGAAACTAAAATCTACCTATATTGATGCTCTTCCGGAATTGATCAGTGAACGCGACGGCAGAATTCACACCAGTTATAATCAGGCGGTTGCAGCAACAGGAAGACTGAGTAGTACAAACCCTAACCTTCAGAATATTCCTATTAGAACTGAAAAAGGACGGGCAATCAGGAAAGCTTTTGTGCCTAGAAATGATGATTTTACTCTTCTGGCAGCAGACTACTCACAGATAGAGTTGAGAATTATGGCATCATTCAGTGGTGATGATCATATGATCGAAGCGTTTAAAAATGGCACAGATATTCATTCTGCCACAGCAGCAAAGATCTTTAAGGTTGATGTGGAGGAGGTAGATAGTGATATGAGAAGAAAGGCTAAGACAGCTAACTTTGGGATAATTTATGGTATCTCGGCATTTGGATTATCACAACGGTTGAACATTCCAAGGAAGGAAGCTTCTGCGTTGATTGAAACTTATTTTGAAGAGTTTCCCGCAGTAAAGAAATACATGGATGACATAATCGACAAAGCGCGTGAAAATGAATTCGTAGAAACAATCAAAGGCCGCCGTAGATATTTAAGGGATATTAATTCAAGAAATGCTACCAACCGTGGCTTTGCAGAGCGAAATGCTATCAACGCCCCGATTCAGGGTAGTGCTGCTGATATTATTAAGGTAGCAATGATCGATATTCATAATTGGATGAAAGAGAAAAACCTTAAGTCTAAGATGATTCTTCAGGTTCATGATGAACTTGTTTTTGATGTTCATAAAGACGAACTGGATTTGATCAAAAAGGAAATTCCAAAAAGAATGATGGGTGCCGCTGATTTAGCTGTACCTATGGAGGTTGAAACAGGCACAGGAAATAATTGGCTTGAAGCACACTAATTATGTTAGCTGAAATTAAAAAGGAAGACATTAAAAAAGCAGCTGATAAAATTGGCCCATATATTCATAATACACCGGTGTTAACCAGTAAGTTTTTTAATGAACTCAGTGGAGCCGAGTTGTTTTTTAAATGCGAAAACCTTCAAAAGGTAGGGGCTTTTAAAGCCCGTGGTGGAGTCCATGCAGCCTTAAATCTCACAGAGGTAGAGCTTAAAAATGGGCTCGTGACTCACTCCAGTGGAAACCATGCCCAGGCAGTAGCCTATGCAGCTAAAATTTTGGATGTCAAGGCTTATATCGTCATGCCTGATAACGCTCCAAAAGTTAAAATAAACGCTGTTAAAGGCTATGGCGCTGAGGTTATACTTTGTGAACCCACTCTCGAAGCTCGTGAATCTACTCTGGGGGAAGTAAAGAAAGAAAAAGGTGCAGTTTTTATTCCTCCTTTCAATCATGATGATGTAATCCTGGGTCAGGCTACCTGCGCAAAAGAATTAATCGGGGAAGTAGAAGATCTCGATATTATTATTGCTCCGATTGGAGGAGGAGGGTTGATCTCAGGCACTATTCTATCAGCTAAAGTTTTCGGGAAAAACATCAAGGTTTATGGTGGAGAGCCTGAAGGTGCAGATGATGCTTACCGATCTCTTAAAAGTGGCGAATTGATAGAAAGCCATATTCCGAATACTGTAGCAGATGGATTATTGGTTACTTTAGGAGACAAGACCTGGGAAATAATAAGAGATGGTATAGAGGATATTATTCTTGTAAATGATGATCAGATACTGGAAGCAATGAAGCTAGTCTGGGAAAGAATGAAAATTATCATAGAGCCATCCTGTGCTGTTCCTGTGGCAGCGATATTAAAAAATAAGGAGCTGTTTAAAGACAAGAAAGTAGGAGTGATTCTTACCGGGGGAAATGTTGATCTGTCGAAAAACTATTTTTCCTGATGGGAAGTAGTGTTTCAGATACCAATAAAGCTTTTTGTATTCTGCCATGGATACATTTTCACGTGGGTTTACATGGCAGGGTTCAGCCCTGTTGTATTTCCTCTAAACCCATGGGAAATATCAATCAGGAATCACTCGGTGAGATATGGAATGGAGAGAAATTTCGCGAGCTTAGAGCTAAAATGCTTGCCGGTAAGAAAGTAAAAGCATGCAAAAGTTGCTATGCCCTTGAAGACAGCGGAGCAGAAAGCCTGAGACAGGAAAACAACAAAAAATTCAGCCAGCATATGGATCTGGTTCAAAATACTGATTCCGATGGATCGATAACTTCTCAACCGATATATTGGGATCTCCGGTTTTCAAATGTTTGTAATTTTAAGTGTCGAACTTGCTGGCACGGAGCCAGTTCAAAATGGTTTGACGAGGCTAAGGAGAATGGAAATACAGCGGCAGACCAGGCAATAATTAAAAACATTGAGGATGTTGATAGATTTTTTGAAGAGAACAGAGAATTACTCATTCAGGCAGATGAATTTTATTTTGCCGGTGGCGAACCATTGATTATGGAAGAGCACTATTCTTTGCTCAATTTGTTAACCGATAGCGGTGCGCAACCTGCTCTCAGGTACAATACTAATCTTTCGTTATTATCCTTTAAAGGAAGAAAGGTTACTGATCTTTGGGCTCATTTTGATGATGTTGAAGTGATGGTTAGTATTGATGGTATTGGACAACATGGGGAATCAATTCGTACCGGTCAGAATTTTCAAAAGCTCGAAGATAACTTAAGGTATTTGTTAGATAACACCGCAGTGAGGGTTTTAATATCTCCAACAATTTCATCTTTAAATGTTGGTCAGCTGCCAGAAATATATGATTGGTGGTTGAATGCTGGTGGAAAGGATGAAGGATGGTATGTTAATATCTTACAGAGGCCTAAAGAGTTTAATATTAAGTGCATACCTGTGGACGAAAAGGCCATAATTGTTAAAGAATTAAAGAAATCTCAAGATCAGTTTTATTATAGTAAGTATGCAAGAGGCCTAAGTGAGATTCTTAAATTCATAAATTAGATATATACCAGAGGGTCTGACCTGTATCTTTTCTTTACTACTTAGACATTTCTTCGTGAAGAGAAATATGATTTTTCTTATTGCTGTTTTTTCCCAATGAGTGTTTATTGACTACTTTGTAGGTTCTTTCTATTTTTTAAATATTTAATTCCTTTCCTGGCAATCGAAAGATATTAATTGGTAAATTAATATATGAATCTCAAAACCAGGTTCAATCGCGCCTTGCCAATAATTACTGTACTGGTTGTTTTAGTAAGTGTTATACTAATGGTTTCCAGTATGTCGAAATTATCACAGACCCATGATGAATCAGGTCATATAGTCGCGGGTCTCGAATGGTTTCAGGGTTCCTATGAAGTTTCCCCTCAAAACCCTCCTTTTTCAAGGATTTGGAGTGCTATAATACCGTACTTGAAAGGCGAAAGAGTTAATATTCCGAAAAATTTACATGAGAATTATTGGGCAAATGGAGCAGCAGGAGGTGCATTAACTAAGAAATTTGATTCAAGTGAAGAGTATCGAAGCTTTTTGCAATATGCCAGGGTAGGTCCCCTAATTATGTTTATCCTTACTTTGTTTCTGGTGTATCTGGTCGGGGATAAACTTAAAGATAAAGTAACAGGCTACATTGCTGTAATTATAATGGCAACTACTCCTTTGGTAATGGCACACTCTACTTTAGCTACTACTGATGTGCCAGCAATGGGGACCTGTCTGTTATCAATTTATCTGATAATTTTATGGATAGAAAAACCTGATTCGAAGCGTTCTGTCTTGATGGGTATTGGTTTTGCACTGGCAGTATGCACAAAATTTACAGCTATATTATTTGTTACACCTTCATTGGTTGTTTTACTGGTATTAAAAGTTTGGAAAAAGCCTGTCGATCTATTTCCCTATTTTAAGAAATTTCCTGTAATAATTTTTACCTCCTTGCTAACAGTGTGGGCTGTCTATAGGTTTTCTTTCGGATTAATTGGAGATATCCCACATGATGGAATGCTCGAAGCTGGGGATTGTTATGCATCCAATCCTATTCTTTCCCAAGTGCAAACCTGGAAAGTGCCGGCCCCCGAGTTTTTTAAAGGTCTTGGAGACACCTGGTGTCAAAATCAGGTTCCAATAAAAGGATATTTGATGGGAGATCTTAAACCCACCGGTAGTATTTTCTTTTATCCGATTTCATTTATCGTAAAAACACCAATAACCCTATTATTTCTGTTTCTTTTCTCAATTTCAATCACGATTTATTATCGGCTTTTTAACTGGAAAGTTTTGGGTATGTTTAGCGTTATTTTTATTGTTTTCTTGCTGAGTTTTATCAGTAATTTAAATATCGGACTTCGACATATCATCCAGGTTTTCCCATTTATCTCCTTAGTTTCAGCTTTCGGTGTGACGATTTTAATTGAAAAGCTTGATAATTCTAGAAAACACTGGGCTGGTATTGTGACCGCTTTGCTCCTTGGAGCCCAGGCAACTATTTCCTGGTCACAATATCCTCACTGGCTTTCTTATTTTAACCTGATTGGTGGTAATGATCCCGGAAATATTATTGTAGATAGTGATTTAGACTGGGGACAAGGCCTTTATGAACTAGAAGAATTTTTTGAGGGGAAAGATGTCGACAGTCTCCATATAGCTGTTTTTCATACTTATAACCTGTGTAATTATGATCTACCTGATATGTCATATATCGGGCCCACAGAAAAAAAGACTGGCTGGATAGCAATAAGTGAATTTGTTTATCGTAAAGTTCCGGACTGGGGCCTGGAAAACCCATGTGATTTTGTGGACTTTATAGGTTATGATGTCCCCTTCGAAGAGCGTTATGATTGGTTGAGAAAATACGAGCCTGTAGCAAAAGTTGGTGGTGGTTCAATTCGGATATATCATATCACTGAATAATTAGTCTTGTGACCAGTCATTAATCAAATTTTAGTAATCATTAAATACCTCTATATGAGGGTCCCGGAATTTAAAGATATAAAAAAAGCCATGACAAATATGCCATGGCTTTATATTAGAAAGCTTTAAAACTTTAATTATTCTCTTTTTTGAACTTCTCAAAAGCAGATTCAAGATCAGCCTGAGGGAAGGTGTTGTTAGATGGTTCTACATCGGCTAACTCTCCTTCAGGATCAAAAACTAATTTTGAAACTTCTTTGTCCTTCACAAAAACCTTGGTTACCTCATTTTCATTTCGTCTCCAGATCTCGGCCGGGATAACTTCTCTTTCAGTAGTACCATCAGTATAGTGCCATTCAAGTATCAAAGGCATTACTAATCCACCTTTGTTTTTGAATGTTACCTCGTAGAAGTTTTTATCTTTTGCTTTGTTAACTACCCCTTTTGAGTCTACTCTGTTCATGAACTCGCCATAATATCTGTCAGGGGTATCAGTGATAGTAAAGTATGAAGGACCGTCCTCTAAAGAGTTTTTGCCTTCTTTTTCTCCACCTGGCTCAGCTGATGTTTTGATGTCGATCTGGTTTTCAAGAACTTGCTTATCCTCGGTATATTTAAACCAATGAACGTTTTCTACCGCTACGTCTACGTGATCGATAGAATAGAACCACCCTTTCCAGAACCAGTCAAGATCAAATGCAGAAGCATCTTCCATTGTTCTGAAAAAGTCAGCAGGTGTTGGATGTTTAAAAGCCCATCTTTTTGCATATTCTTTAAATGCATAGTCGAATAGTTCTTCACCCATTATCGTCTGGCGAAGCATAACTAACCCGGCAGAAGGTTTACCATAAGCGTTATATCCAAATTGTAAAATATTATCTGACTGAGTCATTATCGGCCTGATAAACTCTTTACTTCCTTTCATGTAATTCACAACTCCTTCAGGAGTTCCCCAGGTCAGGTCAAATTCAGGATAGTGTTCTTTTAAAGTAACGTGCTCCATGAATGAATTTAATCCTTCATCCATCCAGGTCCATTGACGCTCATCTGAATTAATGATCATCGGGAAGAAGTTGTGACCAACTTCGTGAACAATTACCCCTACCATACCTTCTTTAGTTCGCTGAGAATACGAACCATTTTTATTGGGGCGACCATAGTTGAAGCAGATCATTGGATATTCCATACCCTGGTTTGCAGCATGAACAGAAATAGCCACAGGATAAGGGTACTCGATAGTATGCTCAGAATAAGTGATCAAGGTATTTTTGACTGCTTTTGTCGATTCTTCTTCCCAAAGCGGATTTCCTTCTTTCGGGTAGAAAGACATTGCCAAAGGCGTTTTGTCACCAACTTTAACCGCCTGTGCATCCCAGATATACTTTCTGGAAGAAGCAAAGGCAAAGTCTCTTACGTTTTCTGCTTTGAATACCCAGGTTTTTGAATCTGTAGATTTATCTTTTTCATTTTCGATAGCCTCTTCTTCCGTTACGATGAAGACTGGCTCATCAAATGATTTCTGTGCTTTCTTAAATCTTTTTGCCTGCTTTCTGGTTAAAACATCCTCTACATTTTGTAGCGACCCGGTAGCTGCGACAATGTGATCTTCAGGTACTGTGATCTCTACATTAAAATCACCAAAAGTAAGAGCAAACTCCCCTCTTCCAAGAAATTGTTTGTTTTGCCACCCTTCAAAATCAGAATAAACAGCAAGCCTTGGATACCACTGAGCAATAGTATAGGCAAAGTTGTCATCTTCAGGGAAATACTCATATCCACCTCTTCCATCGATGTACATTCTGTCATAAATGTTGTACGACCAGTTGATATTAAAAGTGAAAGTGTCTCCATTTGACAGAACTGATGGAAGCTCTATTCTCATCATCGTACCATTGATGAAATATTTAAGGTCATTTCCATCTTTATCTGTAACTTTTTGAATGTCAAATCCTCCTTCATAACCACTGAATTCAGCAGTTGATTTTAATATTTTAGAAGGAATCTGAGAACCCATTTGCCTTTTTTCTGAGGTACTGGCAATGCTTTCCTGGGTTCTTATATTTTGGTCTAGCTGAATCCACAAATAGCCTAATGGGTTCGGAGAGTTATTGTAATAAGTGATAGTTTCCTCACCAGTCAGTACCTGAGTTTCATCATTTATTGATACTTTGATATCGTAGTCAGCTTTTTGCTGCCAGTATTCTGGTCCCGGGGCACCTGATGCCGTTCTGTATACATTTGGAGAAGGCAGCATAGTCCCAAGTTGTTCAAACTTTCCTTCGTACTTGCCCTGTGCAGAGGCGATAAAAATCGAAAGAAAAGTAAGCGCGATTAAGTGCAGTCTTTTCATAATAATAGTTTCAGTTTACACAAAAGTAAAAAAAAGGCCGGAATTCACCGGCCTCTTTTATGTAAACGTTTGTTAATGTTATTTAGTCGGTTCCGTCCTTGAATTTATCAAAGGCAGATTTTACATCTTTTCGTGGATACACGTTGTTTTCAAGATTTACATCAGCAGTTTCAAGATTAGGATCAACCGTAATTCTTGTTACTTCTTTTTCAGTAATGAAAGTTTTTACCGCAACATTTTCGTTTCTTCTCCAGATCTCTGCAGGAACTTTTTGAGTTTCAGTAGTTCCATCTGCATAAGTGAATTCAACGATGATCGGCATCACAAGACCACCTTCATTTTCGAATGTTACTTCGTAGAAGTTTTTGTCTTTTGCTTTGTTTACGATTTCTTTATCATCTACTCGATTCATGAACTCACCATAGTATCTGTCAGGAGTGTCTGTGATAGTGAAATACATTGGATCTTCTAATGCCGTTTCACCTTCAGAAGCATCTCCTGGCTCCTGGGAAGCAGAAACACTCACCTGGTTTTCAAGTTTTTCTTTATCTTCAGTGTACTTGAACCATCTTACTTTTTCTATTGTAATGTCTACGTGATCAGTGCTGTAGAACCATCCTTTCCAGAACCAGTCAAGATCTACTGCTGAAGCATCTTCCATTGTACGGAACAAGTCAGCTGGAGTCGGGTGTTTAAATGCCCATCTCTTTGCATACTCTTTAAATGCATAATCAAATGATTCAGGTCCCATCACAGTCTCGCGAAGGATGTTTAATGCAGTAGCAGGTTTTGCATAGGCGTTGGCTCCAAACTGTAGAATTTGCTCAGAGTTGGTCATGATTGGTCTGATAAACTGCTTATCTCCTTTCATGTACCTTACAATATTTGCTGCAGGCCCTCTTCTTGAAGGGAAGTTGTCATATTGTTCTACTTCAGTTCTGTACTGAACAAAAGTATTCAAACCTTCATCCATCCATGTCCACTGACGCTCATCAGAGTTTATGATCATCGGGAAGAAGTTGTGTCCTACCTCGTGAATAATCACGCCGATCATTCTGTATTTAGTTGTTTCAGAATAGTTTCCATCCTTGTCTGGACGACCGAAGTTGAAACAGATCATTGGGTACTCCATACCGATAGATGCTGCATGAACAGAAATAGCAACCGGATATGGGTATTCGATAGTATACTTAGAATAAGTTTCTAAAGTGTTTTTTACTGCTTTAGTTGACTCTTCTTCCCAAAGAGGATTCCCTTCTTTCGGGTAGTAAGACATTGCTAAAGGAGTGTTATCGTCTGATAATTTTACAGCCTGTGCATCCCAGATGAATTTTCTCGATGATGCGAATGCAAAGTCTCTTACGTTCTCTGCCTTATACACCCAGGTTTTAGTATCCTTAGCTTTTTCTTTCTCATTTTCGATAGCCTCTTCTTCTGTTACAATAAGAACCGGCTCGTCGAATGATTTTTTAGCTTTTTCGAAGCGATTTATTTGCTTCTTCGTAAGAACTTCTTTTTCATTTTGTAAAACACCAGTTGAGGCAACGATATGGTCTGAAGGAACAGTGATTGATACTTCATAGTTACCAAATGGTAGGGCAAACTCCCCTCTTCCAAGGAATTGTTTGTTCTGCCATCCTTCAAAATCACTGTAAACAGCCATTCTTGGATAGAACTGAGCGATTGTGTACAGATAGTTGTCGTCTTCAGGGAAATACTCCATACCTGAACGGCCGCCATCACTCATTCTGTCATTGATATTATAAGACCACTCGATATTAAATTCGAAGGTGTCTCCGCTATTCATCACAGATGGAAGCTCAACTCGCATCATTGTTTTATTGATGAAATACTTAAGATCATTCCCATTCTCATCAGTTACTGATTTGATTTTATAACCACCTTCATAATCATTTAATTCAATTCCAGGTACCCATTTGCTGTAAAGCGTATCTCTCATCCCGCTTGTCGCAACTTTTGGAGTATGAGAATCAGTTGCTCTCATATTTTGATCAAGTTGTACCCATAGGTAGCCTAAAGGGTTTGGAGAATTGTTATAGTAGGTTATTGTTTCACTACCTGTAATGGTTTGCCTGTCATCATCAAGCGTTACATCGATATTGTAGTCTGCTCGTTGCTGCCAATATTCCGGTCCCGGAGCCCCGGAGGCTGTACGGTAAACATTTGGAGAACGTAGCAGTGATCCCAATTGTTCAAATTTTCCTTCATATTTACCCTGGCCAAATGAAGTGCCATAGATAAATACTAAAGAAAACAATAGAAATACTTTCTTCATAATGTATTGTTTATTGTTAATTTATTGAATAGTTAAGTTGTATTCTAAATTAAAAAACTGACCGCTATTCCGGCAACAGCAGAGGATATAATTAATACCCAGTCGCGTCGCCTGACTCCTGCAAGATTAACAAAGAGTGATGTGGTAATCAAAACTGCCAATACCACGATAATCTGGCCAACTTCCAGACCAATATTAAACGCAAATAATGGTCCGATTATTGATTTTTCTCTCCCGAGAAGCGTTTTGAAGTAAGTGCTGAATCCAAGCCCGTGTATTAATCCGAAGAATAAAGCAAGAACGGAATTCATGCTCACTAACTTTTTATTTTCAGAATATTTCTTTCTAAAAAGGTTCGCTACCGCGGTAACTAAAATTGTTAATACGATCAGTTTTTCAATTTTCCTGTGATCATAATCAATCAGGTCAAATGCTGACAGAGCCAGTGTAATTGAATGACCTACGGTAAAAGCAGTAACTAAAACCAAAACTCTTTTCCAGTCCCGAAACATAAATATGATACCTAAAGCAATGACAAATAAAATGTGGTCATAACCATTAATATCTAATATGTGCCTGAGACCCAGCTCGAAATAGAGCAAAAAGTTATCCATATTTTAAAACAGGTATATTTTTTGTGACTCCTTAAAAGTTCAATATTAATAAACTATAGTAACTTTACATATATAAACTATCTAATATGGCGGCAAAAATATTTTTAACGGCAATATTATCATTTTTTTGGAGTCTACATCCATTTCACGTAAGTGTAACCGATATTGTTCACAAAAAGGATCAAAAAGCACTTCAAATTACCTCTCGTGTTTTTTTGGATGATCTCGAGTTAGCTTTGAATGATGTTACCGGAGAAACTCTGGATGTGATCGCATTATCAAAATCAGGAGAACTTGATAATATTCTGAAACCTTATTTTTTAAAGAATTTTAAACTGAGAGTTGATGATGAGAAAACACCTCTAAAATACCTTGGGTCACAGTTAGATCAGGATGCCTTAATGGTATTTCTGGAAGTTGAAAATGTACAGACTGTTTCAAAGCTCTTCGTCAGAAACACACTCATTTTTGAGAAATATGATGACCAGTCTAATATTATACATTTTAACTATAATGATGAAGTGACCAGTGCCCGATTACATGAGGATAATCCTTACGTTATTTTTGAAAGATAACTACCTTCTTCAAATTAATTGTTTTCATCGCGTGTTTTAGTAATTTGGTGTTTATACACTGAACTAATAAAACACACGATGAATCATATAAAAGTAATCAGGTTATTCGTTTGCCTTTTAATATTCTCAGCTTGTGCATCAGCAAATCAAACTACTTCTGATCAATCTGAGGAAGAAAAAGTAAAAGTCACCAAAGGCTTTTTTGATTATAAAATTGATGTAGAGTCTCAAAAGGTATATTTGAGAGTCGAGCATTACGATAGTCTTTTTCTTTATTTAAATAGTCTGACTGCTGGTATTGGTTCAAATGATATCGGCTTAGACCGGGGACAGCTAGGTAATTCACGGATGGTGAAGTTTAGTAAATACGGAAATAAAGTCCTTTTAATTGAGCCGAACTCCAGTTATGTAGCTGTTTCTGATAATAGTTTAGAGGTTAGAGCGGTAGAAGAAGCTTTTGCAAAATCGGTGATTGCCTCATTTTCTATCGAAAAGAAGAAATCCGGAAGCTCAAATGGTGACTGGATCGACATAACAGAATTCATTACAAGAGACGCCCATAATATTGCAAAAACCTTAAAAGATCAGGGCCAGGGTAGTTATTCTCTCGACAAGAAAGCCTCAGTGATTTTAGCTGAAAATAGCTTTAATTTCCCTCGAAATACAGAGCTTGAGGCGATGCTTACTTTCAGAGGTGAGCCTAAGGACTATGAAATCAGGAGCGTAACTCCATCACCCGAAGCTGTTACTATTCAAGTTAGGAATAGTTTCGTTGCTTTGCCTGAAGAAGGTTTTGACCCAGTGAAATTTCATCCGGGAGGAGGCTATTTCGGAATAAGGAAATATAATTATGCGTCACCGATTGATCAACCGGTTGAAGAACGATTCATCACAAAGCATAGATTAATCAAAAAAATCCGGATGCCGAAATTTCTGAGCCGGTAGAACCAATTATATATTATTTAGATCCAGGAACACCGGAACCTGTTCGTTCCGCTTTATTAGACGGCGCAAGATGGTGGGACCAGGCATTTGAAGCTGCTGGCTTTAAAAATGCCTTTCAAGTGAGGGTATTGCCAGACTCTATTCACCCGATGGATAGCCGGTATAATGTTATTCAGTGGGTACATCGATCAACCCGTGGGTGGTCTTATGGGGTTCAGGTGATAGACCCCAGAACCGGAGAGATAGTAAAAGGAATGGTGACTTTAGGTTCTTTAAGAGTAAGGCAGGATTTCCTGATCGCTCAGGCTCTTGTGCCAGCTTATGGGCTTAATCCAAATACAGCTCCTCATATGGCTCTTGCACTTGCAAGGATCAGACAGCTATCTGCTCATGAAGTAGGTCATACCCTGGGATTAGCACATAACTATGCAGCAAGTTCTTATGGAAGAGAATCCGTGATGGATTATCCTCATCCTTATGTTTATGAGGGCGCAGACGGACAGTTAAATTTTGATTCTGCCTATGATGTTGGAATCGGGGAATGGGATAAAGTGGCTATTAATTTTGGTTATGGAGCTCATTCAGAGGAAGAAAGAAAAGAAGTTATCAATGAGGCTGTAGAAAAAGGGGTCTATTTTCTTTCTGATCAGGATGCCAGACCAATTTACGGCGCTCATCCGGAAACCCATTTGTGGGATAATGGCTTACGGCCTGATGAGGAACTACAAAGAGTTTTGAAAATAAGAAAAATCGCACTTGATAAATTTGGCACGGACAATTTGCCAGAAGGAAGATCTTATTCAGATTTAGAAGAAATGCTCGCGCCGTTGTATTTCTACCATCGATACCAGCTGGAGGCAGCAGTGAAGCTTATCGGAGGGGTAGATTATCGATATAATGTAAAAGGTGAAGGAGAATTGATAAATGAACCTGTTTCTCCTGAAATACAAAATGAAGCTTTATCTGCTATTTTGGAGACAATTTCACTTGAAAATCTTCAGCTGAGTGACAGGATATTGTCTGTAATACCTCCAAAATCTTTTGGTGACAGAAAAGGGCGGGAATCATTAATGGGTAAAACAGATCCTGTTCTGGATCCGGTTGGGATTGCAGAAACAGCTTCTTCATTTACTTTCGATGCATTATTAAATCCACAGAGAATAAATCGCCTGGCGATACAAAGTAGCAGGAATGATAAACTCATCTCTGTAAAAGATGTGTTCAGTCGCATATCAAATCAAATTGATAATGAAATTGGTAATTCTGAACTCGGAGATCAGATTATGCATACAGTGAAAAATCAGTTTATGAGAAGAATAATAGCATTGAAAGAAAACCCGATTTCTTCGGTGTCAGTGAAAGCAGAATGCCTGGTTTTCCTTGAGGCATTAAAAGAATTATTGGATAATTCTGACAGTCCTGAAGATCAATTGTTGTCAAATTATATAAAACAATATCTGGATGGAGATCTGAAATCAATACCTGTTTCTCCTCCAAAAATACCGGATGGTAGTCCGATTGGTTCAGGTTATAAATGTTATTAATTGAGAGCTCCGAGAAGAAGCTTTTTTTATTTCGTAAGAATAGACTTGAGACAAATGATATTTTGATTCTTTTCTTGAATTAATATAGCAAGGATATACTTAAAGCAACTTTAAAAGACTATTAACATTCAGGTAATATAGAAATGAGAACTTAGCGGTGTCATTTTAAAATACCAACCAAATGCCTGCTGTTACAGATAAAAAAATTTTGATTGTAGATGATGAACCGGATGTAGTAGAATTATTATCATATAATTTCAACAGTGCCGGTTACCAGGTTCAGGAAGCTACCAACGGCAAGGAAGCCATCGATATAGCTAAAAATTTTAATCCGGATCTAATTATTCTGGATATCATGATGCCCGATATTGACGGGGTCGAAACCTGCAGACAGATCAGAAATATCCCAAAGTTTAAAGAAACCTTTGTTTTCTTTCTTACTGCGAGAAGTGAAGAATATTCAGAGGTAGCTGCTTTTGATGTGGGAGGGGATGATTATATAATTAAGCCGATTAAACCCAGGGCACTGCTTAAAAAGGTAGAGTCTTTATTCAAAAGAGAAACTAAAACTGTTGATGACCGGACAAAGATCGAGACTAAAGATTTTATGATTGATAAAGCCAGCTATACGGTAAGAGTTGGCGAAGAAGTGATCCAGTTGGCGAAAAAAGAATTTGACCTGTTATATTTCCTTGCAAGCAACAGTAATAACATTTTCGGAAGAGACATCTTACTTCACCATGTTTGGGGTGCTGATGTATTTGTAGCCGAGAGAACAGTGGATGTTCATATTAGAAAGATTAGAGAAAAATTAGGAGATCGTTTTATTAAGACGATCAAAGGAGTCGGTTATAAATTTGATTATTAAAGTTTCCAACTAAACTGGCTGAGAAATATGATGCGGAGTTGCTGATAAAGGTGATTCCGCATTTTTTATAAAATGTTTCTTAGCATATCTCATTACATCATTTACAACGGTATAAGCGTTATCCGGATAATTAACCCTGGAAGGTGCCGGGCAATTTATCCATGCTTCAATGGCAGGGACTCTTTTCTTTTTAAAAGACTTGATAACCTGATGTCCCATATCTTTGATTCCAGCTCCATTTAAGGCTTGCTCGTATTGTCCTTTCATAGGAATAGCCATTACTTTTTTGCCCAGAAAAAAAGCTTCAGCGACAGATTCGAATCCGGCCCCACATAATATTCCCTTACTGGAAGCCAGAGAATGAATAAACTTTTGATTATTAACAGGTTCAATTTTAATATTATCTACACTGAAAGGTTGTTTAGCATGTTTTGAAAAGATATGCCATTCGTGATCTGTTTTTACTTTTGAAAGCACTTTAATGATTTTTTTATCACCTAATGCGGGTAAGTAAACCGTAAAGTGATTATTTGTCGTGGTTTTAGGGCTCTAATTTCATCCCTGATTATTGGAGTATATATTTTTTGATCATAGCATTTAAAATGAAAACCAAAGGAAATATTTGAAGGAGCATAATGTTTTAATATCGTCAGACCGGCACGGTCTTTCTCCGAGGGTTTCGGAGATAACCTTGAAATAACTGCTGCCTGGTGGGAAAGATTAATAACAGGTAATCCTTTTAATTTTCCTGCCCACGCAGTAACAGGTTCAAAGTCATTGATAATATAATCGTATTGAGTCAAATCAATCGATAATATCTCTTTAATAAATTTTCTGATGTTGTTTTTGCGAAGTGTCTTTCCCCAGTCAATACCACCCCTCTTTCCAAAATAAAATCCCAGCCCCTGGTAGCTTTTCATTACAGGGTAACCGAGCTCTACTTCACAATGATTACCACTAATTACAACATCAAGGTCAGCATAATGAGCAAATTTTGGAACAAGATCACGTGCTCTTGCAATATGTCCGTTGCCAGTACCCTGAATGGCATATAAAACTTTCGGTCGTTTAATCATGATGCATTATAAAATTGCTGTTGAAGCACAGAGAACAATTGCTTGTTGTTTAATGCTGATTTTATTTCAGATTCAATTTTTATTGATGATGCAATGGTGTCTTTTCTGAAATCATATAGTCTCCACTCCCCATTTGCGTATTCGAGAGATGAAAGGTTTTCGATCCAATCCCCGGAGTTGAGATAATCGACGGATCCTTTTTCGCATGATACTTTTTTAATAGCCGGTTGATGTATATGGCCGCATACCACAGAATCATACCCGTTTTCAATAGCAAGCTCGCCGCAAACTTTTTCAAAATCATTGATGAATTTAACTGCACTTTTTACAGAGTTTTTGATTTTTTTACTCATTGAGATTGGAGGTTTTCCTATGAGTTTTAATCCTTTGTTGGTTAAATGATTTAGTAATATAAGCGCATCATATCCTATAGCACCTAATTTAGCCAGCCATTTAGCTTGCTCCATGACCACGTCGAAAATATCCCCATGAAATAAGAGGGTTTTTTTTCCTCCAATCGTCATGGAATATTTGTTAACTATTCTTAATCCAGATAACTCAAAACCTGAAAATTTACGGATGGTCTCATCATGATTTCCAGTGATATAAATGACATCTTTTCCCTTGGCAATCATTGACATGAATTTTTTTAAGACAAGCATATGGCTTTTGGGCCAATATCTTTTTTTGAAATTCCATATGTCGATTATATCTCCGTTAAGGATAATTGTATCAGGGTCGATACTTTTGAGGTATTTTAGAAGCTCATCGGCATGACATCCATAAGTACCCAGATGAATATCAGAAAGAACTAATACTTCGACTTTTCTTTTGAAGTCCATATTATTATGGTTTTACACAAAAGTAAGGGTACAGTATTAGTCAATTATTACCTGATATTGATGAAAGTGTTTTCTTTTGAGGAGTTACTGTTTAGTAGATGTTATTAATATTAATTGAAAATAAAAAAGGCCGGATTTACCGGCCCTTCTAAATAATTTTGGATCTGTTATATAAACATAAACATTGTGACAATACATATCAGAAAATAACCTGTTAAGGTTGCTGCCCCTTCATAGTCTTTGGCTAATCTTTGGCCGAAAAACAAACTGATAATGCTTATGGTACTCAATAGAGCACCTATGAACGCAAAAGTACCAGATTGAGAAACAACTAGCATAACAACTCCGATTGCTGAAAGAATACCAGCGGCTGTTTCAAGTAGGGTAATCAGCGGTATCATTAATGGTGTCAATCCTGAAATTGGGCTTTCTGCAAAATGCCCTTTCAACCAGTCTGCATTGTCCTTATAGTTAAAAATTTTATCTAATCCCGACTGCAAAAATAAAATAGCCAAAAAAAGTGAAAGACATATCTTGATGATTAATTCGACAGTCCATGGATCTTGTAAAAATGAAATTTGGGTGATCATTGTTGATTTATTATATGAAAAATGAATTTGGGTTAAAAATTAATGCCCTCTCAATTTATCTAATAAATGACTGAGCTGATTTGCCTCATCATCTGTTAAAACTTTCAGGTCATCTCTAGATTTTTCAACCACTGGTTCAAGTTTTTCCAGTAGTTCTAAACCTTCTTTAGTAATATATACCTCAACCATTCTACGGTTTGTCTCGCAGACCATTCTTTTTACCAGTTTCTTTTCAATAAGGCGATCGATGAGTCGGGTTACATCAGACATTTTTTCGATCATTACACTCGTAATATACCCAGGATTACATGGCTCAGGATATTTCCCACGAAGAATTCTGAGTACATTGTATTGGGTTTGAGTTATTCCGTAAGGCTTAAATAAATCTTTTAATTTTGACTTGAACCAGTTGCTGGTGTAGATGATGTTGACAAATAATTTTTCATAATTGTCTTTCAGTCCTTTTGTTTTAATTGCCTCCTCTATCTTCATATTACAAATTTTGTCTAAACAAATATAGCTATAGTATAACAAATATCAATGAATAAACAACTCGCATTTAAAAATTTTGTTTAAACAAGTCTTTGACTTTCAGTTTACTAAGCAAAAAACGGACTGCTTTATTTTGTTCGGATGTAAGTATTATACAGGTAGATTGTTTGAAGATCATCATTTTCAAGGGCATTCAGAAATGCTTTTCCATTCGGATACTTATCCTGATTTCTGAAAAGTTTATTGATATCTTTCCAGGTGAAATACGCTAAAGGCTGGTCAAAACCTGCAGGATTGGCCCAATATGGAATAATTACTGCTAATCCCTCTGAATCATATTTTTTATTTTGACCAAATTTATCAAACTGTACATTTTGATAGTGATCAAAGTGTAGTTCCAAAGGTTTACTACTATCAATTGCATTCTTATTAGCATCCTGCCAGATTTGTTTTAAAGAATTCAGGCTTAAGGCTTTTTCAAACTTAAATGATTCATAAGCTTCGATTTCCTTATTAATGATAGCCTTAACCAGTTCATCCATAAAACCGGTTTCGATAGCCTCTGTTCCAGGAATACCCGGAATGAGTCGTGATACTTTTTCATTTTCAAAAGGTCCACTGATTTCTACAGGTGTGAAGTCAGTTTCAGTACCGAATGTAAAGCTTTGAGATAATGGATCTTCAGTTGATTCGTCATAAAGAAATACCCCGTTTCTTCCAATTTCCATCGGATTGAAGAGAGAGCTTGTTTGAAAGTATCGCTGAATCAGAGCTATATCGAAAGTGCAAATTATCGGAGTAAACTGGATCTGATACATCTTCGAAACCGCAGCTTTATATTCTGAGAAATCAAATAATGAAATTAATTTACCTTCATTATTAAGTACCTCGATATAGTCGATATTTTCACCATTAATCACCCCATCTTCTACAAATGACAAATAATAATCATTTTCTTGTAGGGAACTGAGATTATCAATCGGAACGTCGACTCTATATCCTTCCTGATCGAGTAAAAAAGGTTTTAAAGATGTGTTTTTACTAACGTGAAGAACGTCGTCCAGAAAATCTGTATGATGAAGATAATTTAATCCGGGATCACTGAAAACAGACCCTGACCACCAAGATCCGTGGTTATTTCTATACCACATGAATTGGTCGTTTTTATTTAAATACTTTCTGACATCGTCAAATTCAAATGACACCAGGTACTCAATGTCTTCTCCGGTTTGTAAAGGATGAAGGTATAAGTTAATGTAATTGTATAATCTTTTGATATTACCTGAATGAGTCAGAACAGTTTCGTCAATACCCATAAGGTAAAGAGAATTATAAGGAATTTGACCGATTCCTGAATCTACGAGTTTCCACCGTTTATTCTTTTTAGGATTTCTTCCCCTAACATTCTTTGTAGCCATGTATAGCATGTCCTCGAAAAGAACAATATCGCCTTTTGAGTATCTTTTATCGTCATCCCATGCATTAAAAAGCTTTGGGTTTACTTCTCCATCGCTTTCAGCGGTAAGAGCATTTGCAACTTCTTCCGGAGACAGTTCAATGATCTTACTATTATCTTTATAATCGATATAGTATGCGTCCAAATCTCCTTCATAGCATGCCTCAATCAATATCTTGGAAAGTTCCATGCCGCTTTTGAAGAAAGGTTGATTAGCAGAATCCTGAAGGTTTATATATGTAACCTGCCTTACTACGGTAGGCTTTTCCTGCCCCAGGCAGTTAAAAAATCCATTTATTACGATGGCGATTAAAAATAACAGTCTCATCTCGTATATTAAAAATTCACCTCAAAATAACAAAATAATATAATTTTAGAGAGCATGATGTATTATTTAAATTAAAAAATCATTAATAATCGGCTATTTTCTCCGACTGGTTTAGCTTCATTAATATTTACCTTTATATTTGCCAGAGTAATTTAATCAGAACTTAAATATGCTATTAAATTTTATAGAGTGGAATCCAAACCCAATTTTAATCGACCTGGGAAGTTTGGCCATACACTATTATTCCCTGCTATTTGCCGGAGGGTTTATTTTAAGTTATATCATTTTAAACAAGTACTTTAAGAACCAGGGACTTAAGCAGGACTATCTCGATTCTCTTGTTACTTATGTAGTTCTGGGTACTATAATTGGTGCAAGGCTTGGGCATTGTATTTTTTATGACTGGGATTATTTTTCTCAACATCCACTTGAGATATTTTTACCTTTTAGATTCGAACCTGAATTTGAGGTTACTGGTTTCAGAGGTCTGGCAAGTCACGGAGGTATTTTAGGAGTGTTATTAGCACTGTTATGGTTTTCAAAAAACAAGAAAATTGAAAAATGGTGGTTGCTTGATATGCTTGCATTGGTTGGTCCACTTGCAGGAATGTGTATTAGGTTAGGGAACCTGATGAATAGTGAGATTGTTGGTGCTCCAGCAGACGTTCCCTGGGCATTTATATTTGTTCAGGTAGATAACGTGCCCCGGCACCCCGGACAATTATATGAGGCCCTTGCTTACCTGGGAATCTTTATAATTTTGAATATTTTATATCATAAAAAATATCAGGAGCTTGGTAGAGGGGTGATATTTGGACTATTCTTCGTCTTATTATTTGGAGCAAGGTTCGTATTAGAATTTTTCAAGGCCAATCAGAAATCATTTGAAGATGATATGTTCATAAACATGGGGCAGCTTCTAAGTATTCCGTTTTTCCTTGGGGGATTATATGTCATGTATAAACAATGGAATAAACCTCCGGGAGTTCCTAAACTGGGGATGAAAAAGAAAAAGCAATCGGACTAATTATATAAAAAGCCATGATTTCGAATCATGGCTTTTTTTATGTTATTTAAAATAAAATACTGCTGCGACGAGGGCCAGGTAAAGAAAGGCAAATAATAAATACACTTTCTGGCCTGATCTTTTAAACAGGAAATATTTGGTCACGATGGCAGTTACTAATAAAACGTAAGTTGTAACCAACAATACTGTTAGTGACTTATAGTTCATGTAAATGATCAATGTTATAAAAAATCCCATTGACGCCACTCTATCTAAAATAAAAAGCTTTTTATTATCCATTACACCTTCTGAGTTTTCCAGTTTCCTTTTCTGAATCTAATAAAAAATAAGCTTGCCATCACTAGTGATGTCAATGCAACGGTCAAAAATACACCATACGGACCAAGACCAAAAGTTTTAGCCATAAGATATGCCAAAGGGATCTGAAATACCCATTCACATATAAAATTAATGACAGTGGGAGTCTTTGTATCTCCCGCTCCGTTAAAGGATTGACTTAGTACCATAGCGAACCCAAAAGGTATATATCCAACACAAATTATTTGTAAACTAAGCGTCGCTATTTTAACCACCTCAGGTGTATCATCGAATAAATTCACAATATCTCTGGCGAATATTCCAAAGACTAAAGCCAGAATACCAAGGAAAATGAAATTCGCCTTGGTTGCAAGCCAAACTGATTTTTCAGCCCTCAATGGTTTATTAGCACCAAGGTTTTGCCCAACCATCGTTGCAGCGGCATTGGCAAGCCCATATGCAGGTAAGATAGCGAAAATAATAACACGAATACTTACTGTATACCCGGCAAATGCTGCCTGGCCAAACTCGGCAACTATTCTTGCCAGGAATATCCATGAAGCAGAACTGATCAGCATCTGTCCCACTCCCCCTGCAGAAATTTTGATTAATCTTTTAAGCAGTAATATTTTAGGAAGGAACATTGACAACTTTAATTTTAATGAGTGTCGTCCTTTAAATAAGTGGTATAACTGAAAGAGCACACCAACACCCCGTCCGATATTTGTTGCAATGGCTGCACCTTTCAATCCTAACTCAGGAAAGATCCATAATCCAAGAATCAAACAAGGGTCAAGGATGATGTTAAGTCCATTTGCTAACCACAAAGACTGCATAGCCAGATGTGGTTTGCCCACACCACGGAATATTCCATTAATGACGAACAGATACACTATGAAGATGTTTCCTCCAAACATCCATTGTAGATATACACTGCCATACTCAGCAAGTTCAGGGCTTGCTCCCATTAATAACAATATTTCCTGATCGTATGTTAGTCCAACTATTGCTAAAACAATAGAAACAGATAGTCCAACGATCATACTTTGAGCAGCCGCCTTAGATGCAGCACGTGGCTTTCCCTCTCCAGTCCTTCTGGAAACTGTAGCTGTAGCAGCCATGCTGATTCCGATTGCCAGGGAATAAACTAGTGTAATGACAGTTTCTGTAAGTCCTACTGCGGCTACTGCACTAGTGCCTACTTTACTGACAAAGAATATATCGATTACTGCAAACAATGATTCCATGATCATTTCCAGAATCATCGGTACAGCAAGGATAAAAAGTGCTTTTTTCAGGCTTCCTGATGTAAATGAGTAATCTTCTCCACTCAATGACTGCCGGAAAATAGATAATATATGACGAGATTTTTGTAAAAACTTATTCATGCCTATTGAAATAAATAATGAGAAAGAATTGACTTTCAGATGAGAAGAATAAGTTTTCTTCTCAGTTTATTTCACCTCGGGGGTGACGGGGATATTTGGCATGAATAGAATCATGAGTGAAATGTAATTTGTCAAAAATAAGAATTTTATTTCATTAATTGATTTTTTCTCCTTTCATATTTTCCGAAATTTGAAACTGCAATTTAATTTGCATGTTAAGACAGTTATTAGAATAACTTGTTATAAACTGTCTTAAGTTTTTGTCAATTAGGAGCTTATAAATTTTTTAAACTATGAAAAAGATCTGTTTAGCGCTTTTTGTCGCTTTATTATTCTTTAATAATCACACCTATGCCCAAAAGGGAAATATACAATACGATTTAAAATGGGGAGAGAAACAGCGAAGAAGAGCTGAGGAATCTTTCCAACACTATGCCGGTCATGATGAGAATGGACATTATATAGTAAATTCGCAAGCTTTAGCATTTAACACCAAAACCTATTTTGTAAAATTAGATAACAACCTGAATGAGGTTAAAGAAGAAGAGTTCAAAGTCAAGGTAAACGGTAAAAAATGTGCAATCCAAAAATTGCTGCTTTTGAATGGTCAATTAACAGCAATTTCTTCTGTTAAAAACAAAGAAACTAACGGACTTGACCTTGTGGCTCATAAAGTGAATAAAAACACTTTTGAGGTTGATGAGAGCCATTATAAAATTTTGAGTAGAATAGAAAGCATCCCCTTATTGAGTAGTAATTATGATTTTATAATAAACTTTTCACCTGATTCGAGTAAAGTAGCTATTACTACTATTTTTCCAGGTAACTCAAGTAAAAACGTAGTATATGATGTGAAGATGTTCAATTCAAATTTTGATGAAATTTGGCAAAAAAACATTGCTTTTTCTGAATATTCAGAAAACATTGTTTTAAGAAATATAAAAGTTAATAAAAAGGGTGATTATTATGTATTAACTGAAGATGCTTCTGATGAATCAGACAAAAATAATTATAGGCTTGTCAAGATATTAGAAAAAGGAGTTGATAAAAATATAACTGATATTGGTGAAGATGATGAAAGGTTTTATGATTTACAGCTGCAATTAGATCATGAAGGAAATATTATTTGTTCAGGATACTTCTCAAACTCAAATGCTAGAGATGTAGATGGGATTTACTACTTGAAATTTGACAGAGAGGATAATGAAATTATTGAAAAGTGGCTTCCTGATTTAATTAGGAAAATGTATCCTGACAATTTAAAATCAGAGAATACAATAGAATTAAAAGATTATTATTTAGATAATGTTTTAGTATTAGACGATAGTTCCGTAATGCTTACTTGCGAGTCATACTATTCAAACGTTTATTATAAGTCACTTAATCAAAAGATAATTAATCATAAATTTAGAAACTTTATGGGACCTCCTCCTTCTACCCTGAGTTCCAATGATGTTGATGAATATCATCATTTTGAAGATATATTGATTGTTAAATTGTCTTCAAAAGGTGATTTTTTATGGGGGAAAAAGATTGCAAAAGACCAACGTCTTAAATATGTGAGTTCCTATAATGCTTTTGTTAATAAAAATGATGTTTATTTGTTGTATAATGGTACTAAAGCAAATATAAATTTGAAAGAAGGTGAAAAGGCAAAGGCTGCAGGTGGTTATAATGGTTTAGCTACATTATTGGTAAGGGTAGATGAAAATGCAAATGTTGAAAAAAGTGTTCTTTTTGAAAAAGATGAAGTTAAGCTTTATTACCAACCAATTAAAGGCCATCAACTTGATGAAAACCGACGGTTTATTTATACTATGAAAGGAAGGAAAGAATGCTTTCTGCTCTTAGAGTTAATTAATTCCGGTAATGAGAATTTAGGTCAATAAAAAACATTATGATAAAAGGGGCCATATTCTGGTCCCTTTTTCATTTGGTTAAATACTCCAGAAAGGCATTAAGTATAATATTACTTAAATTTGTCTTTCACTTTTTAATTCAACCATAATTTCATTTTTAGAGCAGAGTTTTTTAATCACTATGGATAAAATATGCTAAGAAAAATTCTATTGTTTAAGCTTTCTATTGTATTAGTCTTTTGGTTAATGAACCCTGTTTTAACTTATGCCCAAGTTAGAAAGATCACAGGAAGAGTTTATAATGAACAAACCCAGCAGCCGGTTCTCAATGCGAAAGTGTTTGTAGAAAAATCTCTAACGTCAGCTCATACTAATGCCTTAGGATATTTTCAATTAGAAATATCTTATAATACTAAATTTTTATGGATTGAGCATGTTGCTTTCAAAAGGTCAAGGGTTTCTATTCCCGAAAAAGATAAGTTCGCTGTTATTATAGAACCGTCAATTTCAGCTATGCCAAGGTTGGATATTGAAAGTAATGTTCAATTGCCATTTCAAGACAGCTTAGAAATATCACCATCAGAAAGAGGTCCCTATGCTGATGTTTCATATAAAGGTGGTTGGCAGGAGTTTTATACTCAATTTGAAAAGCACGTTGTCTCTGACTCCTCCTTTGATAAAAGAGCATTTGATGCTGTCCTTGAGTTTACCATCAGTGAGACAGCAGAAATAATGAATTTAGAAGTTTTCCCGAAAGGAATTAAAGAGTCTGAAATTTTGAAAAGGGCATTGTATAAAATGGACTCCTGGTTACCAGCTATACAGAATGATATGGCTACTTTTCAACGTGTAAGCTTTCCTGTATCTTACGGAAATAAAAATATCGAACCAATATATTTTGAAGAAGCTGGGTTAACCAGTGAAATGCTGAGTTTATTCTATGATAGGTTGATAAAAGATATTGACCCCCCTTTTGACTTGCGAAATAGAAATGTTAGCACCACTGTCATAACTGAGTTTATAATTCAGATTAATGGTGAAATAACGGATGTTAAATGTAGCTCAGCTCATGAAGAATTTAAACAGAATATAAAAAATGCTATTACTTCCTTCGGAGGGTGGGACTTAAATAGATATGAGTTGTTACCGGAACCGATAAAAGTTTACCTTCCCTTTCATATTATTGACAATAGCACTCAGAATAGTCAGCAATATGTAGAGAAAATTCCGGAAAAATATAAAAAGGGTGTTTTGATTAATTATAACATTTCAGATAATTCCGAAAGGCATAATTTAATGAATGCTACACCCCGATTTCCCGGTGGATACGAAGCACTTCAAAGATTTATTGAAAAGACCAGGAAGGATTTTGAATATGATATCCCACCAAATAGAACTGGTGGTAATGTATTTGTAGAAATTACAATCAATGATTATGGAAAAATATTAGATAAAAGAATTTTATCAGGACTCACTGAAAAGCTTGACCGTGAAGCATTAAGAATAATATCTGAAATGCCTAATTGGACATTTTCACGAGGCAAAATACCACCTGAAACTAAAGTTAAGGTGAGAGTTCCATTTTACTTAGAAAGTTCTCACTTTATGCATAATGCAGATCAATTACATTTTAGAGCCCTGCAAAAATATAAAAAAGGAGATATAGAAAAAGCAATAAAACTGGTTTCAAAAGCTATAGATAAATATCCTATAGAAATAAAGTATTATCTAGATAGAGCAGGCATGTATTTTGAAATCGGAGATATAAAAAAGGGATGCACCGACTTAAACAAAATCAAAGTTTATGATCAGGGTGCATTGAGTTTGTATAATAAACATTGTGAAAAGTTATAAACATTTCTAATTCGCGCCTAAGCTATATAAAGCTATGGTTGAGTAAGGCAATATCTGACATAAATGCCTTCTTTTAATAATAATATTTAACCATGGCTTTGATCATTTATACTTTTTACTCGATTCGGTAAACCGGATATTCCATATATGCTTCCTCCGAGTAAGGAGAGTTTTCATAAATCACCTTTAACTGACCGTAGGCATTGCCTTCTAATTCAGGATTTTCTTTGATCGCATTTTCTAAGACTTGTTTTAACTTCGGATCATTTTCTAGTATTTCCTTTGCCAGGTCTTCAAACACATATGGCGAAAAATGCTCTTTGCGCTGGAGCTTTGTGTCAAAAAAGTTCCAGGCAAAAAATGAGTCCGGCGCTTCTGGTTCGAGAACTTCGATGATGTATCGTTTGGAAGGTTGGTTTACATCAATCAGGTAATCTCCTTTTCTTAAGTTTACCCGTTTTTGATCCTTACTTATTTTCACATTATAGTGAAGGTAATGCCCTTCATATGGCATCCGGCTGGTTTCATAGGTTTCGATAGTATATGCAGCCACTAAAATAGAGGTATCTTTTTGTATCGGGTTGAGTGCTACATCATTATTTTTCAATCTTCTGATTACTTCATGCCATTGTTGAGGGACTACATAATGTGAGGGTGCATTTATAATATTTTTAGGCTTATACGAATCATAGAACTTCACCTCTTTTTCAAACGGCTTATCATGGTTGTAATACAAACGTTCTCCACCTGATATGTCACTTTTAATGATCTCTCCTTCGTATCCTTTGAAGTTTAATATCTGGTAATTTGTAGTATCAATTTCCCAGGAAAGGGAAAACCTTGTTTGATCCATTAAATTCTGGCGATCTTTTTTCTGAGCCTCAACTATTTCATCACCGTGTTTTTCAAGAGCAGATAAGCAAGCTGTTAACCATTCGTAGGTAGCAAGTACTCTTTGCTTAAATGGTTTTAGCATATGAGTTTCACTTTGAAAAGCAATAGTTTGAAAAAGAGCAGCATAGCCTGATGAATATCGCGGACCATCGAGAAACTGCCTCCAGCCTGAATCCGGCGTTCTTCCAAAGACATTGACATAGGGGACAGTTGGGAAATCTGCTTTTTCCATTTTCTCAAACAGGAAAGGCATTAATAATTCCTCTTGCAATTTTGCCGTAGCTCCTCCCAGTTTATCTTTTTGTGGATAAACCATTGTCATCACATACTGATAATCGGCGCCATTGGAAACGTGTGTGTCTACTAACAGATGTGGTTTTACCCGATGAAATGTATTTTGAAAAGCAAAAGCGTTTCTAGTATCAGATTTTATAAAATCCCGGTTAAGGTCAAAGTTTCTTGAATTGCCTCTGAACCCATATTCTTCCGGGCCACTTTGGTTCGCCCTGGTATAACTGTTTCTATTTAAAACTCCTCCAATATTATAAAATGGAATAATAGCAATTACTATATCTTCATCAATATCGATTTTTCCATTTGCGACATCTCTCAAAAGCATCATAGAAGCCTCTACACCATCAGGTTCTCCCGGATGAATGGCATTGTTGATCATTAATATTTTCTTATTATTTCTGTGTAATTGAGGAAAGTTAAAAACACCGTTTTGAGAATAAGTAACCAGGTGAAGAGGCTTTCCTGAATCTGTTATTCCGACAGAATCCATTTGAATGGAAGTGTGTTTTTGCGCAAGGTTTCTATAAAATTCTATACCCTCCTCGTAGGAAGCTGTTTTTGTTCCCCCGGATTGCTCAAAAACTGTAGAGTTTTGTCCCGATGCAAAATTAAATGAGAAAGTAAAAACGATTAATAAAAGTGTAGATGCTGACAGAAAGTCTTTTAAAGGTGTTGTAGATGACATTTTGGCTATTTTATTTGTCATAACAAATGAAAAAATTATTTGGAACAAACTTTGCACTAAATATCATGAATTAATTGAAGAAAGTTGAGGTTGATATGAAAATTTATAACAAAATTCCAAAAGAACTATTGTTAACAACGGACTTCATGAATACAATTAATGGAGGTAGTGTACAAGCCAAAGTTAATTTTAAGCGATTAAAAGATAATTACAGGTTGATTGTCAGAGTTCCGGGGATAAATCCTGATGAACTCAACGTAGATATATTTAATGATAAATTGACCGTTAGTAAATTTATTGATACCTACGAATCAAATGTTAAAGTTCCCAGGGTATATGCCATGGTGACTTTACCAAGAGATGTTGATTATCAGCGTATTGAAGCTTATGGAGAAGATGAGAAATTAGTTGTTAACCTTCCTTTTAACCATGATGGTGGAGGATTTTATAAAAAGATTAATGTTAAACAATATCCTGATGGTAGATCATTCTAAATGCTCACCCAGGTAAAAAAAATTATTAGAACTTAATTTAATCAGGCCTTTAGTTTCTACTAAAAAGGCCTGATTTGTTTTTTTAAGACCAATATATTCTATTTTTTGTTCTGGCTCAGATTTGATCAATGTCAATCTTTGTCCTTCAGGAAACCATTTGGCAATATTATCTCTGATCATCGAGTATTTAATATCTCTATCGATAACACCAAATAAAGGGTCTCCGCTTATCAGGCTTTTTAATTCATTAATGTCATCAAATATCAATAACTGATCGCAATTCTTATTTTTTAGCCAATCCTGGATGCGATCAAGATCAGTTGAATTATTTATATAAGGAATTTTTTCTATAAAAAAGTCAATGTCATCTGTTGTTTCGTTCACAATAGCATCCGGTTTTATGCCATGAGCATTACAAAAGCTTATAGTTTCGGAATTGACAATTAGGTAAGGACTCCATTCAAGTAGATTATGAAGAACTTTAAGAATTATACTGTTACTATTCCTTAAATAGATCGCTGGCTCCTGACCTTCTCTGATTACGTGATGTGAAGACATGGCTCAAATCTAGAAATTAGGTTTTAAACCCTAAGCCTATTCCATTCTTTTATTTCTTCCCAGGTGTAATTATTCTGAGGTTTGACATTGCCATAAGCTTCTTCAAAGAAGGATCGGATGATATCCAGGAACTCTTCTTTAGGAATACTGCTCTTATGAATCGGTCGACTAAAAGGATGGTCAAACCGTTGCGCTTTTGAAAGCTTTTCACGAGATAACCTTAAAATTGGGCCTGTATCTGTAATTTTATCCCCTGCCCAGATGCCCGGATTTTTCTCTAAGGCATTTAATTTCTCACTTAAAGGAGTCAGGTCAACACGGGGATAACTCAAGCGGTTGGTGTCCACCCAAGTGGTATATTTGTATTCCAATTCAAACCTGTTTTCAGGATAAACGGAAAGAACCATGTCGGAATTTTCAGTTTCTTTGAACAGGGAATAATAATGTATAGGTTTTTCAGCATGAATAACTGTGAGTCGAATGGATTCGTCATAGTCGTTTGAGGTAATATTTGTCAGACCATCTAAAACACTATCGTATTCTTCTTTCCAATAATCAGCATATTTATTGATGTCATTCAAATACGATTTTAATCTCGGAAGGAAATACTCATACTTTTCTATGCATGCAGAACTTTCTTTATCCTCTTGATCCTGTGCTTCAAAAGGAGCGTAAAAATGATCTTTTTCAATCTTGTTAATCAGGCAAACTAGTTTAAGTGCCTTGTCATTTATTGGATCAGTCAGGTCGGGTAATTCTCTGAAATCTCCGATTAGGGCAGCCTGTCTGATTAGTTGTTTATTCTTTATTGCTAATTCCGGTTCTATAACTGACCATACGCCTAAGAAGCCATCAATATCAAAATGATTATTGGTGACATACTTATACTCTTGGGTAAGTCCTGTTTCTATTGCATTCAGGCATATTGCTGCCGAAGTGTCATCGTGAAGGTCTTCAGGTGAAGAAGACCCTCGCCAATGACTTAAAGGAAGTGCCTTACGATGGGTACAATCCACCGCAAGGCACTTTTCTGGTTCTGGTATATTATGAAACGGAACGAATTTCATTCTAGAATCTGGCTGTAAAACCAACAAGGAAGTTTCTACCGGCCTGAGGGTAAAAGTACTGAGTGCTTCCCCACATATAGCCATTATTTGCATATTCCTGATCAAATATATTATTCACTAATAAATCTAATGAAAGTGATTTAATACCTGATTTTATTGGAATATTGTATCCTACTTTCAGGTCATTTACAAAGTAATCATCAAGTTTACTAACTTCTCTTCCTGAATTATCCAGGTATTGAGAACCAACATATTTATTGATCAGGTTAATAGACAGATCATCTGTTGGATTATATCGCAGGATTACCGAACTGATTACATTAGGTGAAAATGCAATCGGAGTATCTTCATAAGTAACGAGGTCTGTTTCTCCAAATGTTCTAAACTCCTCAATTCGATTTCTACTAAAGCTAATATTTCCTTCAACTGTAAACTGATTACTGAAATTATAAAGACCACTTACTTCAATTCCGGCCCTGTAGCTCTCTCCTGCATTTTGCCTGATATATCCTCCAACATCATTTACAGCACCGGTAAGTACAAGCTGATTCTCATAATACATAAAATAAGAATTAACCTCTGCGGCAAATTTGTATCCCTGGCTTCTAAATCCTAATTCAAAGTCATTAAGCTTTTCAGGTTTAGGTTGTTCACCTTGTGGAGCATCAACAAAATCACTTCTCACTGGCTCTCTTCTTCCAACTGCATAGCTGGCATACAGGCTCAGATTATTACTAATAGCATAGTTTAATCCAACTTTCGGATTAACAAAGTTGAAGTCATAATTCATTGATCTCATTTCAGGAGAACCATCAAAAACGCCTTCCATTGTGTAATCGATCATTCTGAATTGGATATCACCGAAAACCGATAACTTTTGATTGAAGTCGTATAATCCTTTAACATAAAAGTTGTAATCATCTTTTACAGAGGTATTTCGATACCATTCGTAATCGTTTTCTGTCTGAGAAGCATATCTTGCCCAGATTACCTCTCCAAAATGATCTCCGTCATACCTGTTGATAGCACCACCAAAAGTTAATTGATAAGGTGCATCCGGATTAAATTCTGCTGAAAAAGTGGCACCATAAAAATGATTATCCAACCATTTGCGTCTGACCAGGTCAGTTTGATTAATTGTGCTATCCTGGAAAACCAATGGTTCAAGATAATAATCGCTAAATGGTTCAGAACCATGATACTCTTCATAGTAACCTTTACCACGAGTATAATGTAATGCAGTATTAATTTTCCAGTTAGCCAGCCCACTATAAGTATAAAGAAGCTGGTAATGATCCTGGCCATAATTATCCACCTGGTCATCATAATACCCTTCTTCGCCAAGCTGGTTGAAATAATAACCTGCCCAGTTATGAGTTCTTCCGAAGGTAGCGATATCTTCTGCACTGACTCCATACCATGCCTGGTAGGTTCTTTCTCTTCCTGAAAGCACAATAAATTTCAATAAGTGATCGTCAGAAGTATATGCAGCAGCAAGATTTAAAGATCTTAGGTCACTACTTGCCCGATCAATAAATCCATCACTTTCAATTTTTGACAAACGACCTTCAATAATGAAATGATCGTTGAGTAATCCCGATCCAAATTTTACGGTCGACTTATAAGTATCGAAAGACCCTGCAGATAGGGCTACTTCGCCATATGCATCATCCTGCATGTTGTTAGTTTCTATATTCACAGATGCTCCAAATGCACCTGAGCCGTTGGTTGAAGTTCCTACACCTCTTTGGATCTGGATACTTTCTACTGAAGAGGCAAGATCGGGCATGTTGACCCAGAAAGTACCGTGGCTTTCAGAATCATTGATTGGAATACCATTAATTGTTACATTAATTCGCGTAGCGTCACTACCCCGAATACGGATCCCGGTATAACCTACACCAGCTCCGGCATCGGAAGTTGATACAGCAGAAGGTGTTAAATTGAGCAGAAATGGCATGTCCTGGGCAAGGTTTAGTTCATTGAGCTCTTTTTTATCAATGTTTTGATAAGTGGTTGGAGTTTTTGCGCCAGCTCTTAATGCAGATACCGTCACCTCCTGATTTTGAATTACCTGCTCCTTTAATACAGCATCGATAGAGGATTGCTCAGGTATCGAAATTTCCTTGCTGAATTTTTGGAAACTAATATGGCTGATTTTGAGCATGTAATTGCCAGAAGGAATATCCTGGAATTCAAATTTTCCATCTGCATCAGTAACAGTTTTGGATTTTTCTCCCAGCAATACGTAAGCTCCGACAACCGGCTCGCCATTTACATCCGAAATGCTCCCGGAAAATGAATGTTGAGCCTGTATCATGAATGATACAAAAGTGAAAATGCTTAATAGAGTTAAGCGAAACATAATTTAAGGTTTTAAAGGTTTAACATCAGCAAGACAGGGGTAGCTGAACCTTAACCTCAATGGTGTTTGTTATTAATCTTAAATCTTACTCCCTTCGTCCGCACTACCGGAATCAGGTGATAAGGGTATGATCTCAGCCCGAAATTTTTAGGGCACCCCTGAATTTGCAGTGCAATTCTAATAATAAGGACGCATATTCTGCAATAATGTTTAGAAAATATTATTTTGGAACAAATAAACATCTATGACAAAAATAAAAGATTCTATTGTTTGGATTACCGGGGCGTCCTCCGGAATTGGTGAGGCCCTTGCTATAGAGCTAAGTGAAAATGGGGCTAAAGTTATTCTTTCGGCAAGAAGAGAAGAAGAACTTGAAAAGGTCAGGTCTCAATGTAAAGGAACAGGTCATATGATTTTGCCTTTGGATGTGACGAATGTTGAAACCCTACAGCCTGCATTTGATAAAGTATTAAATGAATATGGCTCTTTAGATATATTGATCAATAATGCAGGTGTAACCCAACGGTCTCTTGCGGCAGAAACCGATCTTTCTGCCACACGAAAAATAATGGAAGTAAATTTCTTTAGTGCTGTTGCCCTGACTCGCATAGTTTTACCATATTTTATTGAAAGGAATGCCGGACACATTGTAGCGACTAGTAGTGTTACCGGAAAATATGGCACACCTTATCGATCAACTTATGCTGCAAGTAAACATGCTCTTCATGGATATTTTGATTCTCTTCGGGCTGAAAATTCAAAACACGGGATAAATGTTACACTGGTTTGCCCGGGCTTTATAAAAACGCCGATCACATTAAAGGCAGTTACTGCTGATGGAAGTCCACTGGGAACTCTTGAGCCTGGAAATCTTCACGGTATTCCAGCAGATAAGTGTGCGAGAAAAATCGTTCGCTCGCTAAAGAAAAATAAGCGGGAAGTCTATATAGCAGGGCTTAAAGAATCTAGTGGATTGGTTCTTAAAAGATTGTGGCCGGGGATGATGGCTAAGGTATTGGAGAAAATAGATGTTACCTGAGTGAATTAATAAAATCAATTGCTTTTTGAGTTCTTTCAGGGTCTTCACCTTCCACGATGATGAAAGGCTTTGGCTGATTTTTGAGCTCTTTTAAATACATATCAAACAGAATGTCCCTGTCTAAGGGGTTTTCTCTCAATTCATCTTCTTCCCAGGGAATATCTGCTTTGGTTAAGATGAAGGCATCGAAATTCTGCTTTTTAAGCAGGTATTTTATGAATGGGTGTGTTTTCCCGTATTTATATTCACTCCAGATCTTAATGACAAGCATTTCAGTATCTGCAATGAACAAGTTGCTTTTGTCTTTGCGGATATTATTCCAGCTCCACCACTGCCCTTTAGCAATTTCGGGCAGGTCACTTTCTTCATACTCCCGATCAATATTAATAAGATACTCCCGGGCATACTCAGGAACATAGCTGGCATCAAAATGCTCAGCCAGCTTTTTAGTAAGTGTGGTTTTACCTGAGCTCTCAGGTCCTGTTACTGCGATTCGTAATTGTGTTCCTTTTTGTAAGTTTTTATCCATTCAATCAGCCCGACAACGGCCATAATTAAAAATACAAGATATTGAAAGGCAGTAAATGCCAGTTCTTTATGAATATATAATGGAACGGAGGCAAGGTCTGTGATGATCCATGCTATCCAGTTTTCAACTTTTTTCTTTGCCATCAAATACATCCCGGTCATCGCTACAGAAGATGTAAATGCATCATAATATACCACATCACTGTCAGTAAGACTTAATATCATTACGATTGTTACCCAGAATAACCCGGTCATCAGAATAGAGATGATATTTTCTTTTGTCGAATTAATTGTGACAGGAGTATGATGGGCAGGGTCGTTTGGGTCTCTCCGTGACCAGACATACCATCCATAAATACTCATTATAAAATAATAGGTATTGATACCCATGTCTGCATAGAGCTTGAATTTATAGCAAATGTAGATATAGACTACCACAGAAATAATTCCCGTCGGATATACCCAAATACTTTTCCGGATAGAGAAAAAGACACTGGTAATTCCAAATACCACTCCGATGACTTCGAGCCAGGTCATGTTTTGAATACCATTTTGAATACCCTGAACAAAAAATTCGATCATAATTGGACTATTTCTGACATATGAAAGGCAAAACTAACTAAATAAAAAATAATTTATCCAAACTTGTTTTAAATGTGGTGGACTAAAGCTAATTTTGCACGGCAAATAATAGTTCCTATTAAGTTATTTGCTATGTCAATAGACTCATCAAAATTTCTCTACGAAGCGCTCACTTATGATGACGTGCTTTTAGTACCGGCCTACTCAGATGTATTGCCTCGCGATACTGATACGAGTACCTACTTAACCCCAAACATCAAGCTTAATACTCCACTGGTTTCTGCAGCAATGGATACCGTTACTGAATCAGAGCTGGCTATTGCTATGGCTCTTGAGGGAGGTCTTGGTTTTATTCATAAAAATATGACCAAAGAACAACAAGCTGAGCAGGTTAGGAAGGTAAAACGATCACAAAGTGGTATGATCATCGATCCGATCACCCTTGCGATTGATGCCAAGGTAAGAGATGCTGCAATTATTATGAAAGAAAACAAGATCGGAGGAATTCCGGTAGTGGATTCAAATAATAAGCTTGTGGGTATCATTACGAACAGGGATTTGAGATTTGAGAAAAATCTAAACCTTCCTGTCAAAGATATCATGACAAGAGATCATGTAGTAACAGCAAGCGAAGGAATCAGCCTTGAAGAGGCCGAAACAATCCTACAGGAACATAAGATCGAGAAACTACCGATCACTGATGAGGATAATAATCTAATCGGGCTTATTACATATAAAGATATTCTTAAAAATAAAGACAGGCCTAATGCATGTAAAGATTCTTTTGGAAGATTAAGAGTCGGAGCTGCTGTAGGTGTTACACCTGATATCGAAGAGCGAATTACTTTGCTTGTAAAAGCAGGCGTTGACGTAGTAAGTATTGATACTGCTCACGGACATTCTAAAGGAGTGATCGATATGGCGAAGTCAATTAAGAATAAATTTCCTGACCTTGATATGATCGTCGGAAATATCGCTACAGCTGAAGCAGCAATTGCATTGGCAGATGCCGGAGCAGATTGTGTAAAAGTCGGTGTAGGGCCAGGAAGTATTTGTACTACACGGGTGATTGCCGGAGTGGGTGCACCTCAGTTGTCTGCTGTATATGAAGCATCAAAAGCGCTAAAAGATCGTCCAACAAAGGTAATTGCTGACGGTGGTATTAGATTCTCAGGTGATATTGCAAAAGCAATAGCTGCCGGAGCTGATAGCATTATGATCGGGTCATTACTTGCCGGAACAGAAGAGGCTCCGGGAGAGGTAGTGATTTACGAAGGTAGAAAATACAAGACTTACCGCGGGATGGGTTCTGTGGAAGCAATGGAATCAGGTTCAAAAGATCGATATTTCCAGGATGCTGAAGATGATATTAAGAAATTAGTTCCTGAAGGAATTGTCGGTAGAGTACCATTCAAAGGGCTTGTTTCCGAAGTTATCTATCAATTAGTTGGAGGATTGAAGGCTTCAATGGGCTACTGCGGTGCAGGAAATATCGAGGCAATGAAAGAAGCTAAATTCGTCAAGATTACTGCTGCCGGTGTAAAAGAAAGTCACCCTCACGATGTTCAGGTTACACGAGAAGCACCTAACTACAGTGTCAAATATTAAATAGCGACTTAACAAAAAATAACGATAAAAAAGAGCTGCTCTTCGGGCAGCTCTTTTATTTTTGTTTCCGGTTAAAAAAGTTAAATATTATATTGGCGCCATGTTATCGACGAAGATCATAAGAAGACTGGTATTTTTCGGAGCCTTATTCAGTTGGATAGGCCTTTCAGTTGTCGACGTGGTCATTCTTTTTACCACTAAAAATGCCCTGGCGGTAAATATTGAAAACTTCTTTTCCCGGGCATTTCTGGATTCGTTTATAATATTTCTTTTTGTATACTATCATTTCCAGGTACAACGCTATGCCAGTAGTAACTTCATTGATCTGCTTTGGAGGGTTTTCATTACCGGGCTACTGGCAATTTTTGTTTCAATAGGTCTTTCGTATTTCCTTTCAATCTTTGAAGGCCATAGTTTCGCAGTAAATCCATTTGTTCTTAATATTCAATATCATATAAACATTGGAGTGATCTGTGCGCTGCTCATTTCATCCTATCATGTATTCAAGCGACTGATCCTTTACCAGAAAACCATTTCATTATTAAGAATATGGAATGTTTTTGAATATACATTACTGGCCTCAGTGTTATTGAATTTTTGGGACCTTGAATTTACAGAGCCTTTTTCGCTTTCTGTATTCTTTTTTCTGACAGTGATGAGTATTATTCTGTCGGTAAATATGAAATGGGTTGCTTATCTCAATTTCAATCAGAAATTAAAAAGTATCCTGTTGCTTACTTTATCCGGGGTTTATTTATACTACTTTATCAATCTGGTACTGGTAAGAGTAAATCTGGAAGCAAGCATTACACTTCTTCAGTCTAATGTGACAATAATTGCTTTATTCACATTTGTATCGGTCTATGTGGTTTTCTCAGTGTTAGTTCTTCTTTTCAATCTGCCGACAAGTTCTGTTTTCGAACAAAAACTCGGAGATGTATTGAGGTTTAAAGATCTTTCCCAAACCTTTCATTCAGAACAAAAAGATGAATTTGTTTTTGATGTGTTGCTTAACAGCTCGATGAGTGCAGTACTGGCAGATGCCGGATGGTTAGAAATAACAGAAAAAGGAAAGGAGTTGTTGCTGCATTATGAAATTTCCGGTTCAGATATCGCAGCAATAAAAACTAATATTGATACATCAAAAGATAAGAAATCCTCGATTTTCAGAAGAAGAAAGATTTATTCATTAAATAAAGGAGCATATAAATCTGTTTTGGTCTGTCCGATTAATATTCAAGGTGTATCAGCCGGAGACCTCGTCCTTTTAAAAGAAGTTAAGGACGGCTTTAATAAAGATATGCTTGAGATCATCGAAACATTTACGGCCCAGGCTGTGATTTCGATCGAAAACGCCAGGTTAATGGAAGAGGCAATAACTACTGAGCGATATAAAGAGGAACTAAAGATTGCCCAGAAGGTATCTGAAAGTCTGCTTCCGGACAGGCTGATCGAACATGAAAGTTATGAAATTACCAGCTTTTCACAGGCTGCCGATGAAGTTGGAGGTGATTATTACGATACGTTCAGAATCGATGAAGAAAACATAGCCCTGGTGATAGCAGACGTTTCCGGAAAGGGAACTTCAGCTGCATTTAATATGTCTCAGGTGAAAGGTGTTTTTCATAGTCTTGTACCCTTTGGACTTGACCCGATAGATTTTATTGTCAGGGCCAATGAAACGCTAAGCCGTATTCTTGAAAAAAATAATTTTGTTACTTTATCGTATTTTATAGTAAATACACAAGAGAAATCAGTTCGATTCGTTCGGGCAGGGCATTGTCCGACTTTATATTATTCAAAAGAAGAAGACAGAACTTTCTATTTTAAGAATAAAGGACTAGGACTTGGCGTGATCAGGAAAAAGGAATATCTGCCATTCGTTCAGGAGATTGAATCAATTTATCAATCCGGCGATATAATGGTGGTATATACTGATGGTATTACTGAAGCAACAAATCCCGATGGAGTAGAGTTTGGCTATGATAGATTACAACATTGTCTAACCAGGTTCAAAGACCTTAGCGCACTTGATATTCAAGATGCCATTATTAGAGAAGTTTACCATTTTTGTGACACCAATCCGTTGAAGGATGACTATACCATGATGGTAATTAAATTTAAATAGATATAACTAACTATAAATTTTTTCGTACAAAATGCTAGAAATCAGCACTAAAAAACAAGAAGGCATATACCATATTATTATTACAGGTGAGGTAGATGCAAGTTCATCAATAGAACTCGATAAGCAGATTTCAATGGCTTTGGATAAAGGCGAGAACAAGTTACTAATCAATTGTACCGGATTATCGTATATATCTTCTGCAGGGCTGGGGGTTTTCATGTCATATGTAGAACCAATGGAGGCGGAAGATTTGAAGATGGTGATATTTGGACTTAGCACCAAAGTATATAATACATTTGAGATCCTTGGTTTACACCAGGTGTTAACAATAAAACAAACTGAAGAGGAGGCAAAGGGATATTTAAATGAAATTTAGATATAAAGCTAGTTGCAGAAAAAACAATCTAAGGCATATCAGGGATTTTGTATCTACATCCTTGTCTAATTGGCAAATGTCAGAAACTGACGTCTACAATTTAGTGACTGCCATAGATGAAGTATGCGCTAACCTTATTATCCACGGCAATGATTGTAATACAAAACAAATATTCGAAGTTTATATCAGTAAAAAAGAGAAAGATCTCATTCGCGTTGATATTGTAGATCCTTCATGCATATTTGATATTAATGGATACAAAATGCCGGATCTTAACGATTTGATTAAAAAAAGAAGCAAAGGCGGCATGGGATTAATGCTTGTAAAGCGACTTATCGATAAGATTGAATTAGAGAGTGATGACTTTGGTAACCGCTGCGTATTATATAAAAAGCTTTCATTAAGTTAAACTTTGCAAAAAAACAGCTTTCCTTTCCATTAAACATCTACTTTTTCTTAACATTGCAGGTTGCATATAATCAACTTAAATTTTTGATGATCCGAAGCTTATCAACAATTTCCTTATTGATGGCGATCCTGGTTTTTGGATGCCGGGTGAATACTTTTGAAACAGAGGAGGCAGAACCATTATTGGTGGTTGCTAATGACAGCATTAGTGTTGCTGAGTTTTTATATGCTTTTAATAAAAACAACCGTGATACATCAGGGTCTGTAAACTCCAGAGTGAGAAATTATCTGGATTTATACATTGATTTTAAGTTGAAAGTAGCTGAGGGAAGATCAATGATGGTTGATACCACAGAAAAATTCAAAAGAGAATACAAGCAATATAAAAGTCAACTGGTCAAACCTTATCTTTTAACCTCTCAGGTATCTGATTCTTTAGTAAAGATGATGTATGACCGAACTCAGAAAGAGATCAAGGCATCACATATTCTAATCACTGTCAAAGAAGAGGCCTCACCTCAGGACACCTTAAAAGCGTATAATAAAATTTCAAAACTGAAGAATAAAATTGATCAAGGTGCTGACTTTGGTCAAATAGCATTGGAATATTCAGAAGATCCTTCTGCGAAAATTAACAGTGGAGAACTTGGTTATTTTACAGCTTTTCAAATGGTAGAGCCTTTCGAGGATGCTGTTTACAATACACCCGTTGGAGAAATTTCAGATCCTGTACGTACACGATTTGGATATCACATCGTTAAAGTAGAGAATGTACGAAAGGCTCAGGGTAAAGTATTGATTGCCCACATATACAAAAAAGCGGATAATAATAACTCTCAACAAGCCGAAGAAGAAATTACTGAGATTTACAATAAACTGGAACAAGGAGAAGATTGGGATGAATTAACCGCTAAATATTCTGAAGATGTCAGATCAAAAGATGCCGGAGGTCGTTTACAATGGTTTGGAACCGGGCAACTTGATCCGGAGATCCTTGATCCGGCATTTGGCTTGGAAAAGCCCGGTGATTATACCAAACCATTAAAGTCTAGATACGGCTGGCATATTGTAAAGCTTATCCAGAAACAACCAGTACCCGGTTTAGAAGAAACTAAAAGAGAATTAAAAATTAGACTAGCCAATTCGTCGAGAATGAAAGAATTGGAAATGTCTTTGCAAGACTCACTCAAAAAAAAGTTTGGATTCAAAAAGACAGAATATTTTAATAAGTATGTTTCGGGTGAAAATATACCTGATACAACCACTTTATTTTATATAAATGAGAAGCCTTATTCTCTGTCATATATTTTAGAACAGAAGCTAGCCGGAAGTAACCAGCAAAAGATAAATAAAGCAGTAGATTATGCCTTGGAAGAGAATGAAGTAATCTATTTGTATGAGACGAACTCTGATTTCAAATTCCTTCTTGATGAATATTCAGATGGTATGGTGTTATTTGAAGCGATGGAAAGAGAAGTGTGGGATAAAGCCAATAATGATAGCACAGGCCTGTATAGTTATTATGAAGAAATAAAAGATGAATATATTGCTGATCAATCTGCCAGGTTATGGTATACAGTGATTAAAAATAAAGATATTGCAGATAGTGTTACGAGGTTGATAGATAATGATGAAGCCTGGGTTAGTAACAAGAATAAAAGAGAAATACTTAGCAAAGATTTGCAAGCCTTAAATGTAGTTGTTGATTACGGTGTGTTTGACAGATCTGATTATTTATATTTTAAAAACTCTCCATGGCAGAAAGGTTTGCAGTATGTTAATAAAGATGGGTATTTTGCAATAATATTTATCGAAGAGAAATTATCCGCTATAAATAAACCACTGTCAAAAGTACGCGGAGAAGTTGTTTCCAGGTATCAAAAAAACCTTGAGGAGCAGTGGTTGGATAATCTCAAAGAAAAGTATGAGGTTATTGTAAATGAAGAATTATTACAATCAGTTATAAATGAACTTGAGGAGCAAAGGATTTAAAGGAATAGCTTTTATTGTAGTTATGCTACTGATGTCTTCTTGTGACTGGTTACAGTTTAAAGATGACAGTCCGGTGGAAGGCGAAAAACCGATCGCCAAAGTAGAAGATCAATATTTGTATAAATCAGATCTTAAAGGGCTTACCGGTAATGAAATGAGTGCTGCTGACAGTATAAACAGGGTAAGTCAGTATATTAATAAATGGGTGCGACAGCAACTGATTATAGCCAAAGCTGAAGATAATATGGTTATGGACGAGGCAGAGCTTGACAGAAGGTTGCTTGAATACAAATATTCATTACTGATCTACGAATACAAGAAAAAACATGTTAATGAGCAATTAGACCAGGAAGTGTCAGATGAAGAAATTCAGGAATACTATGAAAAGCACTCTGACAACTTCAAGTTAATGCAAAATATTATCAAAGGAAGATTTGTAAAACTGTCTAAGGAAGCCCCTAAAATTTCTGAATTCAGAACTAAATTCAGGGCGGCTAATATAGATGAGGAGGAACTTCAGGAATATTGCTATAATAATGCTCAGGTATATATGCTTGATGATTCTACCTGGCATAATTTTGATGAATTGATTATTGGAACACCAATTTCTGATATACCTAATAAGGTTCAATTTTTGAAGGGGAATAAATTTTATGAAACTTCAGATGATAATTTCAGGTATTTTTTAAGAATTAAAGATTATAAAATTACCGATGAGATTTCTCCTGTAGATGTGGTCAGGGATCAGATCAAAACGATAATTATTAATAAAAGAAAAGTGGAGCTATCCAATAAGTTGGAAGAAGACATATATGAAAGTGCAAAAGAAAATGAAGATTTTGAAATATTTGGACAGTAAGGTATCATTCGTTGTAGCATTATTCTTTTTATGCATAAATGTTAATGCGCAGGATAATGAAGAAGTAATAACTGCAGATGGGATTATTGCGAAAGTAGATGATTACATAGTACTAAAATCCGATCTTGAAAAAGCATACCTTGACTTTTTAAGCCGGGGTAACTATGGCGGACAAGAAACGAAGTGTCGTATTCTGCAGCAGCAGGTTATTGGAAAGCTGATGCTTGCCAAAGCTGAAATTGATTCAGTTATTGTTTCTGATGAAGATGTTACAGCGAATCTTGACCGACGTGTAGCTTCAATTATACAATCGGTCGGAGGAAATGAAGCGCAATTGGAGCAGCTCTATGGCCGTTCTCTGGAATCTATTAAAAATGAATTGAAAGATCAAATTCGCGAACAAATGACCATTCAGCGAATGCAGCAGGAGATTACTGCTAATGTATCTGTTACACCAAGGGAGGTTCAGCAGTTTTATAAAAGTATATCGGATTCATTACCTTTTATTTCAACACAGGTTACAGCTGGTCAGATCGTCAAGTATCCGGAAATCAATAAGGAAGAGAAGCAACGTGTTATCGATTTCCTCAATGATCTTAAACGCCAGATTGAATCCGGACAACTGTCTTTTGCAGATGCTGCAATGAAATATTCACAGGATCCTGGCTCTGCCGCGAAAGGTGGAGAATACGGATGGACTAAAAGAGGGAATTTCGTTCCTGAATACGAAGGAACAGTATATAGTATTGAAAAAGGAGAAATCAGTGATCCGGTGGAGTCAGATTTTGGATTTCACCTGATTCAATTACTGGACAGAAGAGGAAATGAATATCGAAGCAGACATATTTTGATAGCTCCGAAGATTACATCAGCAGATGTTGAGGATGCCAAAAATTACCTCGACAGCATGAGAACACTTATATTACAAGATAGTCTTTCTTTTGAAGAGGCAGCAAAAGAATATAGCGATGATAAATACACTGCTGATGCAGGAGGTTATTTTACAGATCAAAGTGGGGTGCCACGAGTCCTGGCTGAAGAAATGGATGCAAATATTTATTTTGCAATTGACACGATGGAGGTAGGTGATATTTCAAAACCTCTTACCTTTACAGTTTCAAGTCCGGGAACGGTAATGCACCAACAGGATGCAGCAAGAATTATTTACTATAAAGAAAGGTTTCAGCCTCACGAGGCTAACCTTACGGATGATTTCGAAAGGATCAAAAGAGCAGCTCTGATAAAAAAACAGGGCAAAAAAGAAGAGGAGTGGTTTTTGGATGCGAGAGATGAAGTTTATATTGCTATTGATCCTGAATACAAAGAATGTAAGATCATGCAATAATATATGAAGAACTTTAACTCAGACAAGGAAGCTGCCGAAGCTTTACAAAAAGCTTTCAGTGATCTAAAATCAGAAATTGGAAAAATAATTATCGGTCAGGAAAAGGTTGTAGACCTGCTTTTGATATCGATATTCTCCAGAGGCCATAGCTTACTTGTAGGGGTGCCCGGATTGGCTAAAACACTATTAATTCACACTATTGCTGATGCATTGCATCTAAGCTTTAACAGGATTCAGTTTACGCCAGACTTGATGCCTTCGGATATCCTTGGTGCTGAAACTCTTGATAAAGATCGAAATTTCAGATTTATAAAAGGCCCTGTGTTTGCCAACATCGTTTTGGCAGATGAGATCAACCGAACTCCTCCAAAGACTCAAGCTGCATTACTGGAATCAATGCAAGAGCACCAGGTAACTGTCGGAGGACAGAAATACGGTTTGCCTGAACCATTTTTTGTTTTAGCTACACAAAACCCGATCGAACAGGAAGGCACTTATCCACTTCCTGAAGCTCAGCTTGACAGGTTCATGTTCAACATTGTGCTTGACTATCCCGATTATGCTTCGGAAGTTCAAATAGTTAAAAGCACAACAGATGGCAGTGTAAAAAAAGTAGAACCTATTCTTTCAGCGGAAGAAATGCAGTCTTTTCAGGATTTGGTAAAAAGAGTCCCGGTCACTGACCATGTGATAGAATATGCAGTTAATTTAGTTCATAAGACAAGGCCAACAAGTGAGTTGGCAGACCCTATAACTAAAGAATATATTGAGTGGGGTGCAGGCCCAAGGGCTGGCCAATATCTTATTCTCGGCGCTAAATGTCATGCACTATTAAATGGAAAGTTTGCCCCGGATATAGAAGATGTACAAGCTGTATCTAAAGCTGTTCTTAGACATAGAATTGTATCTAACTTCAAAGCTGATGCTGAAGACCTTGACAATGATGCAATAATTGAAAAGTTATTATAGTATAAAAATAATTATAGATAAAAAGGGGCGATTTACTGCCCCTTTTTTAATGCTAAAATTTCACCTTTTTTATCTTGAAACTTTGTACTTCCGGTGCTCCTGTTAAAAGCTTATTTATTTCGCCATACAACACGTAAACCTCATTATATACTCTGGTAAGCGTAGTTGGAAAGCTATTGTTTACAGGCATAAAATCTACAACTTTAGCCGTTTTCCAGTTATCAAAGGATTGTAACTTATAAACACCAACCGGACCATTTGCCTGACCTAGGTTGTTACCCACCATAAGTATTGTGTTGGGGTTTATCATTAATAGTCCATCCGGAGAAGCAATGTTTTGATCAATTTGAATTTCCTGAATTTTAGCTGGATAAATAGTTGACACCTTAAATAGTTTTCCTTCATCATATTTTGCAGCAATAAGATATCCTTTTGGAGACCAGATGATGCCATTTAATCCAAAATTTCCCGCAGGGGCTTGAAATAACTCGCTTTCCGCAAATACAGACTCGTTTCCATATCGATCAATTTTGTAGATCACAGGGGAAAAACTATCTGTGATATAAGTGTTGCCATACCAATCACGAACAAGGTCATTTAAAAATTGTGGACCCGGATAAATTCCGGATAAGTCGAATCCACTAAGTTCAATATCAGAATTGTGCTTTTGTTTTAATGCAGCTACCTCAGCTAATTGGGCGATAGTAGATGGTGAACTATATTCACTTACCCCGGCATCCCCGTTACAGGCATATAACTTTTGGGTGAAATAGGAAAAGTCCATTCCGGTTGTCGTGATTAGATCACCTTTTTCCGTTAATGGCACTATATTTCCTTCAAAGTCTACACTGGTTATAATGCCTTTTCTTGCAGAAGAAACATAAAACTCTTTCTTCCAGGGGTTGAATGCAATTCCCTCAGGATAAAGACCAGGGAAATTTATCGTTATTTCTTCAGGAAGCTGAGTGTGTCTTTCATTGAATAAGTCTTCGTTCGCCGTCTCTATCTTAAAGTTTTCAGGTTGTTTTTCAGGAACTATTTCATCATTATTTGTACAGGAGTTTAAGATCACCATAGCAATAGCTACAGTCATTAGCATAGTTCTTTTCATAATTAATCAATTTGGTTTGAAAGTTTGAAGCTGGCTTGTAACTACAAGCCTTGAAGCTTTTAATTACATGATAAGAATTAATTGATCAATTACAAAATGCATAAAAAAACCGAATCATTTTGATTCGGTTTAATATCTATTCTGCTCCTTTAAATTGCCTTAGGAACCTGACATCGTTTTCTGTAAACAACCTCAGGTCTTTAACATTGTATTTTAGCATTGCGAGTCGTTCTATTCCCATTCCAAATGCAAAACCTGTGTATTTTTCTGAATCTATACCACAGTTTTCTAATACATTCGGATCGACCATGCCTGAACCAAGGATTTCCAGCCAGCCAGTATATTTACATACATTGCAGCCTTTACCTTTACAAATATTACAGGAAACATCCATCTCAGCGCTAGGTTCTGTAAATGGGAAATAAGAAGGTCTGAATCTCACCTGGGTATCCGGCCCGAACAACTCTTTAGCAAAGTGATAAAGAGTTTGTTTTAAATCCGTAAGCCCTACATTTTCATCAATATAAAGTCCTTCTATCTGATGGAAGACACAATGTGCTCTCGCTGATATAGCCTCATTTCTGAATACTCGACCAGGCATTAGGGCTCTGATCGGAGGCTTGTCAGTTTCCATAAGTCTGACCTGTACTGATGAAGTATGAGTTCTTAGAGCAATGTCCGGGTCTCTTTCAATGAAAAAGGTATCTTGCATTTCTCTCGCCGGGTGATTTGGCGGGAAATTCAAAGCGGTAAAGTTATGCCAGTCATCTTCAATTTCCGGTCCGTCAGCAACCGTAAACCCGATTCGTTCAAAAATTTCAACGATTCTGTTTCTTACTATTGTAAGGGGATGAAGGCCCCGGTTTGGTTTGGAGCAACAGGTAGAGTCGGATCAAAATCAAATGATTGAGCGCCACCTGCTTTATTATTATTTAATTCATCTATATGTGCCTGGAAAGTATCCTTAGCCAGGTTTTTAAGTTCATTTACAGCAAGACCAAAAGCTTTCTTTTGATCGTTGGGTACGTCTTTAAGCTGAGAAAATAAATCATTTATGATATTTTTTCGCCCAATAAATTTCAGTCGGTATTCTTCAAGCTGCTGCTCATTTTCAACCTTAAACGATTTAATTTCTTTTTTTAATGCTTCAATATTCTCCATGGCACAAAAATAATCAAACTATCATTCCCGCTGCAACTGTTTCATTAGTTGCTTCGTCAATTAAAATCACACTACCTGTAATTCTGTTTCTATCATATCGATCAAACAGTAATGGTTTAGTAGTTCTGATTTTTACCCTGGCGATATCATTCATGCCAATCTCTTTATCTTCTTCAACCCTGTGGAGACTGGTGATATCAACTTTGTAGTTTATTTCTTTGATCATGGCTCTGGCATCGTTCGTAGTATGCTTTACAGCATATTTTCCGCTAGGCACCATTTTCTTGTCATTCATCCAGCAAAGCATCAGGTTTATATCCTGACCAATGGAAGGCTGGTTGTTTTCTCTTACAATCATGTCTCCACGGCTGATGTCAATGTCATCTTCCAGGGTTATTGTAACAGATTGTGGGGCAAACGCTTCATCAAGCGGGCCGTCAAATGTATCAATACTTTTAATTTTAGAATTGAATCCTGAAGGCAGTACGGTAACTTCATCACCAGGTTTGAAAACGCCACCTGCGATTCTGCCTGCATATCCTCGGTAATCATGCCATTCATCAGATTGTGGTCTGATAACGTTCTGTACTGGAAATCTGCAATCTATATGATTGTGATCGCTACCGATATGAATAGTTTCCAGGAGATACAGTAAAGTACTTCCCTGGTACCATGGCATATTTTCAGATTTATTTACTACGTTATCTCCTTTTAATGCTGAGATCGGGATGAAACGAACATCCTTAACGTCCAGCTTACTGGAAAAACCCTCAAGCTCTTTTTTTATACTTTCAAAACTTTCCTCTTCAAAGTCGACAAGGTCCATTTTGTTAATACAATAAACAATATGAGGAATGCCAAGAAGAGCTGCAATAAATGTATGTCTTCTGGTTTGCTCTACAACTCCTTTACGTGCATCAATAAGAATAATTGCCAGGTTAGCTGTTGAAGCACCAGTAACCATATTTCTGGTATATTGGATATGCCCCGGAGTATCAGCAATTATAAATTTTCTTTTTGGAGTAGCAAAATAGCGGTAAGCTACATCTATAGTAATTCCCTGCTCTCTTTCATCTCTGAGTCCGTCAGTTAAGAGGGCAAGGTTAACGTTTTCGTCACCTTTTCTTTTTGAAGATTCTTCAATTGCCTGATATTGATCTTCGAATATTGATTTACTGTCGTATAAAAGTCTACCTATAAGCGTACTTTTTCCATCATCAACACTTCCAGCAGTGGTGAAGCGAAGTAGCTCCATGTCCAGGTATCCATCTGTATTATTATTTGAAGTACTCATAATTTTCAATGTAGTGTTGGTTAAAAGTATCCTTGTTTTTTACGATCTTCCATTGCAGCTTCTGAACGCTTGTCATCTGCTCGTGTTCCTCGTTCTGTAACTCTTGTGGCTGCAACTTCTTCGATTATTCCTTCCAGTGTATCTGCTTCAGATTCAACAGCTCCTGTACAGGTCATATCTCCGATCGTTCTGAATCGAACAACTTTTTTAATGATGTTTTCTTCGTCTTTACGGTTCATAAATTCTCCAGTTGACATGATCACACCATCTCTTACAAATACTTCTCTTTCGTGTGCAAAATAAAGCGGAGGAAGTTCTATATTTTCTTTAAGTATATACTGCCAGATGTCCATTTCAGTCCAGTTACTAATTGGAAAGACTCTGAAATGTTCTCCATAGTTCTTTTTACCATTAAATATGTTCCAAAGCTCAGGGCGCTGATTTTTTGGTTCCCACTGACCGAAATCATCTCTGTGAGAGAAAAATCTTTCTTTTGCTCTTGCTTTTTCTTCATCACGGCGTGCACCACCCATACAAGCATCAAATTTGTGCTCCTCGATGGTGTCTAAAAGTGTTACTGTTTGGAGTGCATTCCTTGAAGCGTTGTATCCTTTTTCTTCAACAGCTTTTCCTTCATCAATACTTTTTTGTACTGAACCGACAACAAGATCAGCTCCGATTTTTTTCACAAATTTATCTCTGAATGCAATAGTTTCAGGGAAATTGTGGCCTGTATCGATATGGACTAAAGGAAATGGAAGTTTTGCAGGATAAAAAGCTTTTCTGGCAAGGTGTGCCATAACTATTGAGTCTTTTCCACCCGAAAACAATAATGCTCCACGTTCAAACTGGGCAGCAACTTCACGTATTACGTAGATTGCCTCTGATTCCAGTTCTTCCAGATGTGTTAGGTTGTACGCTTTCATCTGATAGATTTTTGTTTGTTTGTAGCTCTTACGCTAAAAATAATTATTTATGATTTTTTAATTTCCTGATTGGATCTTTGGATATACTCTTTCAATAAGTGTTTCCAATGATTCTTCAATTGTACTTCCTTCTGTAATAATTTCTAAAAATGGCTTTGAAGGAACCTCAAATGGTGAATCTATACCCGTAAAAGATTTTATTTCACCGGCTCTTGCTTTGGCATATAAACCTTTCACATCTCTTTTTTCACACTCTTCAAGACTTGCATTAACAAAGATCTCAAGGTAATTTTCTTCTCCTATAATCTCTTTAGCCATTTTTCTAATCGAGTTGGTCGGACTGATAAGTGAACAGATCGTTACCACACCACACTCACAAAATAATTTTGACACTTCTGCAGCGCGACGAATGTTTTCAGTTCTGTCTTCATCTGAAAAACCCAGGTTGTTATTAACCCCTGTTCTAAGGTTATCTCCATCAAGAAGCATTGTCAAAACACCTTCGTCATGAAGTTTTTTCTCAAGACCTCTGGCCAGGGTGCTTTTTCCACTTCCACTTAATCCAACCATCCATACAACAACTCCTCTTTGATTGAGGAGCTTTTCTTTATCACTTTTTGCAAGGATAGTATCGAATATAGGGTGTATATTTTCCGCCATATTATTTTATTAAAGACACAAAACTAATTGATAAAATCATAACGGTTAAGTAAAATCTCTACTAATTTTATAGATTTAGGGTTGAATTAAAAAAAATCATGCAAAATAAAGTAAAAGAGCAACTTACAGACATCGTAAAATCTGCCGGAGAAGCCATTATGGAGGTATACCGGCTTGATGATTTTTCTAATGTGGTAGATTTTAAAGCTGACGATTCACCGCTTACTCAGGCAGACAAATCAGCTAATGAGGTAATAACTAAAATGCTAAAAGAATATTATCCGGATATTCCTATTTTATCTGAAGAAGGTCGAAGCATTCCTTTCGATGAAAGAAAAGACTGGAAAGAATTTTGGCTTGTAGATCCTCTTGACGGAACAAAGGAGTTTATTAAGAGAAACGGACAATTTACTGTAAATATAGCTTTGATCAGAGATAATTATCCGGAGCTTGGCATTGTGTATACCCCTGTTACGGACATAGTTTATTATGGTGATAGCGAAGGAGCGTATAAAATTGAAAATGGAGAAATCTCCAGTTTGGTTGTCAATAATAAACCCAGTGACAGAACTGCTGTAAGAAGTGCTTCACATGCCAGTGAGGAAGAAGAAGATGTATTAAATGCCTATGATTGTACAAATAGTATTTCAATAGGTAGTTCGTTGAAATTTTGCATGGTAGCAGAAGGAAAAGCTGATCTGTATTATCGTCATGGCCCCACAATGGAATGGGATACGGGCGCAGGACAGGCCGTGGTTGAAGCTGCTGGCGGAAAAGTAGTTAGGTTTGATAATAAAAAGAGATTTCATTATAACCGGGAGGATTTGCTTAATCCCTCTTTCCTGGTTTTGGGATTTGAAGAATAAAAAAATGCCTCAGAAAATCTCTGAGGCATTTTTTATTTAAATGGATGCTCGGCCAGTGGCAACTTGGCCATTGGATGGTATTCCCCCTTCAGGCCAACTGGTTGTGCATGTCTTATATCGTGTACGATTTCAATAGCAGTCCTTGTTTCTTCAAGCCCAAATCCGTTACCGCTTAAAATATCTTTGTAAGTTTCTGTATGAAGATCGGTAAAGCCGGTACTGAATTCTATTTCCTGGCCATCAACTGTAATCGATCGGTAAGTTCTTTTTCCTTCAGCTTTAATTTTATCCGGGATAACATCATAGTTGATGCTTAAAAACCACTTCACACGAGCTTTTTCAAGTTCCAGATATCCGGAAGCACGATCGTGAGTATGAATATTTACTGTGTTTTTCTGAGGCTTGCCAAATATCCAGGTGAGCATATCGTAAAAATGGACTCCGATATTTGTGGCTATACCACCCGATTTTTCAATATTCCCTTTCCAACTAGTATAATACCAATTACCGCGGCTGGTAAGGTAGGTCAGGTCAATATCGTATATTTTATCTTTTGGACCGTTTTCGATTTTTTCTTTTAAGGCAATAATAGACGGATGTAATCGAAGCTGTAGTACATTATAAACATTTTTGCCAGTCTCCTTTTCAATTTCCTGCAGAGCATCAATATTCCATGGGTTGAGAACGATAGGTTTTTCGCAAATAACATCTGCATTGTGCCTCAATCCGAACCTTATATGACTGTCATGAAGATAATTTGGAGAACAAATGCTCACATAATCTACTTGCTTTCCCGATCTTCTTAGCTTATCGATATGTCTGTCAAATCGTTCGAATTCAACAAAAAAGTCTGCATTTGGAAAGAAACTATCTATAATTCCCACACTGTCAAATTGATCCAGGGCAGCAACAAGATTGTTGTTAGTGTCTTTTATGGCTTTCATATGCCGGGGAGCGATATATCCTCCGGCTCCTATTAATGCGAAATCCTTCATATTCAATTTTAGCCAAGTTTGATCACCCGGCCATCTTTTAATTCATATTTTTCTTTGCTTTCAGGACAAATTGCAATTCCATCATCATTGAAATCAAGTTTATGTCCGTATTCGCTCATCCAGCCCATTTGTTTTGCAGGATTACCCACTACTAATGCATATGGGGCAATAGTTTTTGTTACTACAGCTCCTGCTCCGATAAAAGCATATTCGCCAATGTCGTGACCACAAACTACTGTGGCATTGGCTCCGATCGTAGCCCCTTTCCCAACATGGGTTTTTGCATACTGACCTCTTCTATTGACAGCACTACGTGGGTTTGTAACATTAGTAAAAACCATAGAAGGTCCCAGAAATACATCATCTTCACAAGTTACACCTGTATAGATTGAAACGTTGTTCTGAACTTTCACATTGTTACCAAGGATTACTTCCGGAGACACAACAACATTTTGACCAATATTGCATTTTTCTCCTATTTTTGAATTACTCATAATATGGGAAAAATGCCAGATCTTGGTGCCAGATCCAATTTCACAGTTGTCGTCAATAACTGCTGTTTGATGAGCAAAATAATCGTTGTTTTTATCGGACATGATCTTTTATAGTATTTAAAACAGCGTCAATAATGATTGACTGATCTTCCTCTCTCATTTCTGTATGAATCGGAAGTGAAATTACTCTATTACTTAATTCTTCAGAAACCGGAAAATCCCCTTCTTTGAAACCATAATTATTATAAGCCTTTTGAAGGTGTACCGGAAGAGGATAATAAATCATACTTGGAACTCCCTTTTCAGCAAGGTCTTCTTTAAACTTATCTCTATCGATCGACTTATCAAGAATCAGGGTGTATTGATGAAAAACATGGGTTGATTGCTCCGAACGACTTGGGGTCTTAATCAGATCATTGTCTTTAAATGCAGCGTCGTACTTATCAGCAACCTGCCTTCTTCTACCGGCAAAATCATCTAATTCTTTGAGCTTTACATTGAGGACCGCAGCCTGGATACTATCCAATCTTGAGTTTACACCAATAGTATCGTGATGGTATTTCACTTTCTGACCATGATTAGCGATCATTTTTAGAAGATCTGCGAGATCACTATCATTGGTCATTATAGCTCCTCCATCACCGAAGCATCCCAGATTTTTAGAGGGAAAAAATGATGTTGTGCCAATATCTCCTATCGTCCCTGCTTTTTGAACTTTTCCATTGGAAAAAGTATAATTAGCTCCTAAGGCCTGGGCAGTATCTTCAATTACTTTCAGATCGTTATCCCCGGCAATCTGTATTATTGACTCCATGTTCGCGCATTGACCGTAAAGGTGAACGGGAACAATTCCTGCTGAATTAGGAGTAATCTTTTTCTTCAGATCCTCGGTATCAATATTAAAGGTATCCGGATCTACATCAACAAAGACGGGCTTTAACCCTAAAAGAGCGATAACCTCAACAGTTGCCACATATGTAAACGACGGGACTAAAACCTCATCACCGGGAATGAAACCCAGTGCCATCATGGCTATCTGAAGGGCATCTGTTCCATTTCCACAAGGGATTACGTGCTTACATTCCAGGTATTCTTCTAGATTGCTTGCAAAATTCTTTACTGGCTGACCATTAATAAATGCAGAAGACATAATTACATCTTCTATTGCATTATCTATCTCAGGTTTTAATCTCAGATACTGACTCTTAAGATCGACCATTTGAATCTTACCCATATAATTAAAGTCTGGCTGTTATTGTTGACTTATCAAGTTTAGCTTTTACATCATAAACAGCGGTATTGCCATTTTTAATTTCTGACCAGTCGAGTGATTCAAATTCATTATGGGCTACCGCCATCACAATGGCATTATATTTTTTAGATGGTTTTTCTATCAAAGTTAAACCATATTCTTCTTGAACCTCTTCCGGATCGGCAAGTGGATCATATACTTCCACATTTGCACCAAAGCTCTGAAGTTCCCTGATTACATCAATGACCTTACTGTTTCGTATGTCAGGGCAGTTTTCTTTGAAAGTAATACCCATAACAAGGATGTCAGCATTTTTAATCGGATTATCCATTTGAGTCATCAGCTTAATAACCTTACTCGCAATGAACAATCCCATCTGGTCATTTATTCTTCTACCGGAAAGGATTACTTCAGGATGATGACCCAGGCTTTCTGCTTTGTGTGTCAGGTAATATGGATCGACCCCTATACAATGACCTCCAACTAAGCCTGGTCGAAATGGAAGAAAATTCCACTTGGTTCCTGCAGCTTCAAGTACTTCTGTGGTGTCAATATCCATTTTATCAAATACTACTGCTAGCTCGTTTACGAAGGCAATGTTTATATCTCTTTGAGCATTCTCAATCACCTTAGCTGCTTCAGCAACTTTAATTGAAGATGCTTTATGAGTTCCCGCCGTAATAATCGATTTATAAAGATTATCTACTTTTTCAGCTATTTCAGGAGTTGACCCACTGGTTACTTTTTTAATAGTCGGAAGTCTGTGTTGCTTATCTCCCGGGTTAATTCTTTCAGGTGAGTAACCACAGAAAAAGTCTTCATTGTATTTTAGCCCGCTGATTTTTTCAAGTACCGGAACACAATCTTCTTCAGTACATCCAGGATATACGGTCGATTCATAAATGACAATATCTCCTTTCTTTAACACTTTCCCAATTGTTGTACTTGCTCCGATTAGTGGTCTCAAGTCGGGTTTTTTGTAGTTGTCTATCGGTGTTGGAACCGTTACGATATATATATTGCAGCTAGCCAGGTCTTCAAGATTGCTTGAATAAACCAAATGTTCAGCTTCTTTTAATTCATCAGGATCAACTTCTAACGTTCTGTCTTTTCCTTTTTGCAATTCTTCGATTCGCTTATGATTAATGTCAAATCCAAGAGTATTTACTTTTTTGCCAAACTCTACTGCCAACGGTAGCCCGACATAGCCTAAACCAATAATTCCTATCTTATCCATTAATTATATTTTTCCAGATACCACTCAATTGTTTTTTCAATACCACTTTCAAAATTCTCATCAGCTTCCCAGCCCAAATCGTTTTCCAGTTTTGATGCGTCTATAGCATATCTTCGGTCATGGCCCGGCCTGTCTTTAACATAAGTGATCAGATCTTTGTGGCTTTTTCCATCTGGCAAAGGTCTCTTATTATCGAGAATTTCACAAATGGTAGTGGCAATGTAAATGTTTTCTCTTTCGTTTCTTCCTCCAATATTATATGTTTCTCCTGATTTTCCATTATGGAATACAAGGTCTATTCCTTTGCAGTGGTCTAAAACGTATAACCAGTCACGAACATTTTTTCCATCCCCGTAGATAGGAATGCTATCTTCGTTAATCGCTTTTTTAATAATAGTAGGAATCAATTTTTCATCATGCTGCTTAGGGCCGTAATTATTGGAGCAATTCGTTGTAACTACATTTAGTCCATAAGTATGGAAATAACTTCTTACAAAGAAATCACTACTTGCTTTAGAAGCACTGTACGGGCTATTTGGAGCGTACGGAGTTTCTTCAGTGAAAAGTCCTTCTTTTCCAAGTGTACCGTATACTTCATCTGTACTTATATGATGGAAGCGATTGTTTTCCATTCCTTCTTTTACTTCAAATGGTCCATCCATCCAGTACCTGCGTGCGGCATCTAGTAAGGTAAAAGTGCCATTAACGTTAGTTTTGACAAAGGCCTCTGGCCCGGAAATACTGTTATCTACGTGAGATTCAGCTGCAAAATGTATAACATCAGTGATATTATTTGTCTTAAAAAGCTGGTTTACGATATTGTAGTCACAAATATCTCCTTCTACAAAGTGATAATTGGAATGACCTTCGACTTCCTTTAAATTAGCGAGGTCTCCAGCATAGGTTAGTTTATCTAAATTAATGACTTTGTAGTCTTTATATTTATCCAGAAAATAAGGCACAAAATTAGCGCCTATAAATCCGGCGCCGCCTGTAATAAGTACTGTCTTCATTTTAGTTAGTTATTTCTTCTTTAAAAGACTTAAACGTTGGTAAAGCTAAGTCTTTTTCTGAAATTATTGGTGAAATATCGTCTAGCTGCCAATCTATATCAAGATCTTTATCTGCATAAAAAATGCCGCCTTCAGATTCTTTATTATAATAGTTATCGCATTTATAGAAAAAATCTACTGAATCACTCAGCGTTGCGAACCCATGTGCAAACCCCCTGGGAACGAAAATTTGCTTTTGATTTTCAGATGATAATTCATGAGCTTCCCATTGACCAAAAGTTTCCGATTCAGGTCTGATGTCAACAAAAACATCCAGTACTCTTCCACTCAATACCCGCACCAGTTTTGCTTGTGCATGCTCTCCTTTTTGAAAATGTAATCCTCTCAGAGCTCCTTTTCTTGAACGAGATTGATTGTCCTGAACAAAATCTACATCAAGTCCGGTTAATGAATTGAAAGTCTTTTTATTGTAAGATTCAAGAAAATACCCTCTGTCATCACCGTGAATAGTTGGTTCAAGGATAAACACTCCATTAAGCTTGCCCTTCGTTACCTTCATTCCTCTATCAGATTTAATAAATATTTTCCGTATCCACTTTTAACCAAAGGTTCTGCAAGATCTCTTAGCTGTTGATCATCAATAAAGCCCATTTGATAAGCGATCTCTTCAATACAGCCAATTTTTAATCCCTGCCTGTTTTCGATAACCTCAACAAACTGTGAAGCTTCCATTAGAGAAGGGAAAGTACCTGTATCTAACCAGGCTGTACCTCTGTCTAATATTCCAACATGAAGATCTCCTCTTCGTAAATATTCTTTATTAATATCTGTGATTTCGTATTCACCCCTTGCACTGGGTTTTAAGCCTTTTGCTATTTCAATTACATCATTATCATAGAAATAAAGACCCGGTACCGCAAAATTAGATTTCGGTTTAGCCGGTTTTTCTTCAATCGAAATAGCCTTCTGGTTATCATTAAACTCTACCACACCATATCTTTCGGGATCTAATACATGGTAAGCGTAAACCACGCCTCCATCAGGATCACTATTTGCCTGGAGTAATTCTTTTAATCCGGAACCATAAAAAATATTATCTCCCAGTATCAGGGCAACTTTGTCATCGCCGATGAAGTCTTCACCAATTACAAAGGCCTGAGCAAGTCCGTTAGGCTCTTCCTGAATAGCATATTCAAATTTACATCCTAAAGCAGTACCATCGCCCAAAAGTTTTTGAAATAAAGGTTTATCATGAGGTGTTGTGATGATTAGGATCTCTTTAATACCAGCTTGCATTAATATCGACAATGGATAATAGATCATTGGTTTGTCGTAAATAGGCATGAGCTGCTTACTTACTGCGATAGTGAGAGGGTGAAGCCTGGTGCCGGATCCACCGGCAAGAATAATTCCTTTCATAGAATTGTTAAATTTTTACGTGGTATAGTTCAAAATGCTAATCTATGAAATTTTTTGAATACTATTAATAATTATCAATTATAGGATGACTGACAAAAAAATTTCATTAATAATTCAATATGACCTAATTTTGCATCGATATTCAATATCAGCAAATTAAGGGGATAAAGTTATAAAAGAATGTCTACAAAAATGGTTAGACGTATAATTTTGTTCTGAGATATAAAAAAGTGATTTTCACCTGTCAGTAAAGGCAGAATTTTTAAGATCGTGTTCAGGAAACTGGTAAGCAAGGAATTTTTAATCGAATGGAGACAAAAATATGCCATCAACGGTATCCTTTTGTACCTGGCTACCACTATTTTTATCACCTACTTATCCCTTGGAGTTCAAAGAGGTCTTATTCATCCCTTAACCTGGAATTCTATATTCTGGATCATCTTTTCATTTATAGCAATTAATGCGATTGCTAAAAGCTTTTCGGGTGATGAAAAGAGACAGCAGTTATATATGTATTCGTTGGTTGATCCTCAGTTGCTTTTTGCCGCTAAGTCTGCATATAACATTTTACTACTTACAGTTTTCGGATTAATATCGTTTGTATTTTATTCATTTGTCATGGGTAATCCGGTGGCTAACACACCTCTTTTTTTGATAAATCTGGTGTTAACTTCCGTCGGATTTGCTGCAATTCTTACAATGGTATCAGGAATCGCATCAAATGCTGAAAATACAGCAACCTTAATGGCTGTATTGTCGTTGCCCATCATGGTACCTTTGTTATTGTTGTCTATTAAAATTTCAAAAGCGGCAATTGACAATTTTGAGATTCTATTGGTATGGAAACCTTTATTAAGCATTTTTGCACTCGATATTATAATAGTGGTTGTCGGCCTGGTATTGTTTCCATATTTATGGAGGAGTTAATATGAAGAAAAACTGGTGGAAATATCTTACTATTGTTCTTTTGATCTACACCGTAGTAGCCGGTTTTTTGATCGAAGCACCAAGGCTCAATATTTTAAATGAGTCGATAAGAAATTTATTTTTCCATGTTCCGATGTGGTTTGGCATGGTTATAATTCTGACAGGATCAGTAATCCAGTCTATCAGATATTTAAGTTCAAATGATTTGAACAAAGATATAGGAGCTGACGTTTTGGCTAAAGTGGGAATCTGGTATGGAGTTCTCGGATTAGTGACTGGCGCTGTTTGGGCTACTTATACCTGGGGTAAAATGGCCGGATGGCTTGCAGATCCTAAGATCACCGCTGTATTTGTTACCTTATTAATATATTTCGCATATTTATTGTTAAGATCGAGTCTCAACGATGAACAAAAAAGAGCAAGGGTTAGTGCGGTTTACAATATTTTCGCTTATCCTTTAATGATATCCCTTTTGTTTATCCTTCCGAGGCTGGCAGAAAACTCACTACACCCCGGCAATGCGGGAAATCCTGGGTTTAACGCTTACGACCTTGATAGCAGATTGCGAATGGTGTTTTACCCTGCTGTTATCGGGTGGACACTTCTTGGTTACTGGATTGCAACGTTGCATTTCAGAATCCGTAAAATTGAACACAAACTTGAAGAAGAATAATGCATAAGCTTTTTTCAATTTTAATGAACATAATAACCAGGATCTCTTTTAATACTCTGGCGCAGTCAGGGAATGGAGAAGAAGTTCCTGTAAATAGTGATGTTGCCATGGCTGATGCCCTGAGAGCAGATGGAAAGATATATGTGGTAGTGGCAGTATTGCTTATAATACTGGTCGGTTTATTTGCATATTTATTCCGTGTAGAAAGAAAAATCAAGAAGTTGGAAAGTGAAGAATTGAAATAATATTAATTATGAAAAAGCAATATATTTTTATTTTGGTCATAGTAGCAGCAGTAGTTGCATTTATTTTTGCTACTTCTTTCGATGCAGGTTCATATGTTACCTTCAATGAAGCCAAAGAACTTGCTGATAACGGTAGTGATAAGCAATATCATGTTGTTGGTGAATTAAAAAAAGATGCTTCCGGAGAAGTAATCGGAATTCACCCATCACCTGATAAGCTAAGCTTCTCATTTACTTTAGTAGACGACAATAAGGAAGAAAAACAAGTTTTTTACAACGAGCCAATGCCTCAGGATTTCATGAAATCCGAGAAAGTGGTAGTTGTGGGAAGTTTCCGTCAGAATGTTTTTGTTGCTGACCAGATCCTGATGAAATGCCCGTCGAAATATCAGGAAGAAAATCTTAATCCTAACGCTCAATTATAAACAGCATGATCCTTTCCCTGGTTCATAACTGGATAGGTGACACAGGTCACCTTTTCGTTATTGTATCTTTTGTTACTGCATTGGCTTCTTCATGGGCATATTATAATGCCTACAAGAAATCAAATACTATTGAAGCATCTGGCGCATTAAAATATGCTAGAATTTTATTTGCTATTCATGGTCTGGCAGTTTTAGGAATAGTGGCTACCCTATTTTCAATAATTTATAATAACTACTTCGAATATCACTATGCATGGAGTCATTCCAGCAGACATCTTCCGGTTCATTATATGATCTCTTCATTTTGGGAAGGCCAGGAAGGTAGTTTCCTTTTATGGATATTCTGGCATGTGGTAACAGCTGTCTTTATCATGGGGAAAGGAGGGGAATGGGAAGCTCCGGTAATGACTGTTTTCTCAATTGTTCAGGCTTTCCTGACCTCAATGGTTTTGGGTGTTGTTCTTCCAGGGATTGAACTTAAATTGGGAAGTAGTCCTTTTATGCTATTAAGAGACGTACTGGATGATCCGACATTTATTTCAAATCCTGATTTTGTGCCGGAAGACGGTCGTGGACTTAACCCTTTGCTCCAAAATATCTGGATGGTAATTCATCCGCCAACTTTATTTTTCGGGTTTGCTTTAACCCTTGTTCCGTTTAGTTTTATGATTTCGGGATTATGGACCCGTAAATATAGGGAGTGGGTAAAACCTGCTCTTCCATGGACCTTACTGGCAGCAGGTGTCTTAGGCGTTGGAATTCTAATGGGAGCCTATTGGGCTTATGAGACTCTTAACTTTGGGGGTTATTGGAATTGGGATCCCGTAGAAAATGCAGTTTACATACCATGGCTTTTCCTGGTTGCTTCATATCACGTTATGATTGTTTTCAGAAGAAGCAAGTCCGGATTAATGGCCTCGATGATCATGGTGCTTTCTATGTACACCCTGATTCTATACAGTACTTTTCTTACCAGGTCAGGTGTTTTAGGTGAGTCTTCGGTACATAGTTTTACAGATCTTGGTTTAAGCGGACAGTTGCTGATATACCTTTTGTTTTTCTTTATTGGAGGTGTGGTCCTTCTTATTTATCACGGAGGAAAAATACCAAGTTCACAAAAAGATATCGAAACATATTCAGGTGAATTTTGGGTATTTATCGGTGCCTTAATATTGATTTTAATGGGTATTCAGGTATTATTACCTACTTCAATCCCTGTTTATAATAAGATTGTAGAGTTTTTTGGTGGTATATCAACAGCTGCAGCTCCATCTGATCCGGCTGAATATTCCAAGTACCAGATTTGGTTTGCAATACTACTGACAATTACATCCGGAATAGCTCAATATTTCTGGTGGAAAAATATCAAAAAGGGTAAAGCCCTCGCTTCTTTTGTGCCATCGATCATATTGACGATGGTAATTGTATTAATCATTTTACAAATAGGCTTTACCTACAGTGATTTCCGATTGATCATTATGCTCATTGCAGGAGTTTTTTCTTTGTTAGCGAATGGACATGTATTGATCGAATTACTGCGTAAAAAACCAGTTTTGAGTGGAGGTGCAGTAACTCACATCGGAGTAGCTTTCATGGTTGTAGGAATTTTATATTCAACAGGATTTTCAAATGTGGTTTCAGAAAACACCTCCGGTCTGGTTATAAATAAAAATATGACCACACAGGAAAACAGGGAAAATCTTGTATTATGGTTCGATGAGACTTCAAAGATGGCAGAGTACGACCTGAATTATCTGGGCAGGCATGTCAAGCTGGATGAGAATGGTGAATATGTTAGAATTTCAGATGTCCTTCCAACCGATGATCCGTATAAGGTAGTTGCATCCAGAGATATATTTAACGATGAGAATGAGTTAATTGCCAGCAAAGCAGATACATTCTCATTGAATCCTGAAAACACTTATTATAAAATCAGGCATGTCAGAGGTGATGAAATTATTGATATGTATCCGAGAGTTCAGGATAATCCGGATATGGGTAAAGTTGTATCACCAGACCTTCTTCATACCTTTACCAGGGATTTTTACACCTATGCTACTGTAATTCCTCCGAGTGATGATGAATTAAAATGGGTAGCCGGTGATACCATGGTTATCTCTGTAGGAGAAGAATTCTTTATCAATGATTATGTTACAACATTAAAAGAAGTAGTGAAGCTTGATGCGGAGGAGCTTGAATTTAGAGGCCTTGATAAAAATGATCTGGCACTTAAAGCCGAATTTGAGATCACGAGCCAATCAATGACTCATTATGTTGAACCATTGATAGTGATCCGGAATGATATGGGAGCCTCTTTAGAGGATGAATTAATTGAGCTTGGAATAAAAGTTCAGTTCCTTGGTGTTGATCCGCAAACAGAGAAATTTAAATTTATTCCATATACTACTCAGAAAGACTTTGTTGTTATTAAATCGATTGAAAAGCCATGGATCAATTTATTATGGCTTGGAACAATTATTCTTGCTGTTGGATTTGGGATCAGTACTTACAGACGATTTAAAGAATCTGCAAAAAAGGCTGCCTAATTGAATCTCATTTCGTTAAATTAGCGCAAAATCGATAATATATGCCTGAAGATAGAGTTGCGCTACATTCCGAGTTTGGAACGTTAAAATCTGTAATTATGCACAGGCCGGGAAAAGAAATTGACCGGCTTACTCCATACAATAAATCCGAACTACTTTTTGATGATGTTCCCTTTTTACAACAAATGCAAAAGGAGCATGATGAGTTTACTGTCTTAATAAAACAAGCTGCAGGTGCGCAAGTGTATCGATTGCATGAATTATTGATCGATGTACTTATCGATGATAATTTATTGTTAAAAACAATGACTGATGCTTTGGATGGCAGTGGTATCGAAGAACACTCCGAGGAATTCATAGCCAGGTATAGCACTTCAGAATGTGCAGGCATATTGCTTCACGGGATAAAAGTAAATGAGTTAAAAAGAAAATATCAGCATAAAGATCTAAATAAGTTCGACGACTATGATTACCTGATCAAGCCAAACCCAAACCTTTATTTCATGAGGGATCCTGCCGCAGTGATTCAAACTGGTGTAATCAGTAGTAAAATGAAATTCCCTGGTAGACAAAGAGAATCTAAATTACTTAGAAGCATATTCGAAAATCATGATCTCTTTAAAGGCAGGGTGAATTTTCTGGATACGGGTGAAGGAGTGAATACCTGTATTGAAGGTGGAGATGTGATAGTTTTGTCAGATAAAGCACTGGCCATCGGTCATTCTGAGAGAACAGATACTAAAGCAATTCAAGCAATCGCCAGACAGGTGTTGCAAAAAGGGGGTGTTGAGCGTGTTTATGAAGTACATCTTCCGAAAGTTAGAAATTGTATGCATCTCGATACGGTCTTTACCATAATAGATGAAAATCTGGTTGTGACTTACCCGGATGCTATGCAATCCGTACTTCAAACCAATGTTTACAGATTGGATGATGTAGATTCCGAAGGGAATGTGAGTCTTCATAAGGAAGAAATCAATGATTCAATATTGAAAGTATTGCAAAATGAAATAGATCATCTTGAAGTAGTTGAAACCGGAGATGGAAATCCTGACTATGCAAGAAGGGAGCAATGGTTTGATGGAGCAAATGTTTTTGCAATTGGACCTAGAAGAGTAATTTCGTATAATAGAAACATACACACTAACCGTGCGTTGAGGAATGCCGGTGTTGAAGTGTTAGAAATAAGCAGTAGCGAACTGAGCCGGGGCCTTGGTGGACCACGTTGCATGACTATGCCAATTGAAAGGCAATTATTCTAAAATGAGTACAGAATTAATCATTATAATTATCAGCTTATTGTTCTCTGCTTTATTCAGCGGAATTGAGATCGCATTTATTTCTGCAAATAAATTGCATCTTGAACTGGGTAAGAATGAAACTGGGATAACTGCTCGGGCTTTGAGAAACATTACCAAAAGGCCTTCATTATTCATCGCCACAACACTAACAGGAAATACCATAGCTTTGGTTGTTTATGGTATTTTCATGGCTAAAATATTATTGCCTGTTATTCATGAATGGCTTCCGGGTTATGTCGATAATGAAGTAATTACCCTGATCATTCAGACAGGTATTTCAACTCTTTTAGTTCTCGCAATAGCAGAGTTTCTTCCTAAAAGTATATTTCTTGTCAATCCAAATGCATTGTTGTCATTTTTTGCTCCTATAATGAATGTGCTATATCACATTTTATTGTTGTTTGTTTACCCGATTGAGATTTTATCCAGGTTTGTGATTAATAAACTATTCAGATTAAACTATGCGGAAGACCGACCTGCATTTGGATTAAATGATTTGGAATATTACGTTAAAGAAACATTAGAGTCCAATGACAATGATGTGAAGGTTGAGGTAAATACTAAAATACTTACCAATGCACTTGAATTTAAAACAGTCAAAGTGCGAGAGTGTATGGTGCCTCGAACTGAGATCATAACAATCGATATGGATGATGTGGACATTGAGGAAGTCAGACAGTCATTTATTGATAGTGGACATTCAAAGATATTGGTTTATAAAGAGTCTATAGATGACATGAAAGGATATTGCCATTCAATGGAGCTCTTTAAAAAGCCAAAAGACCTTGAACAGATGCTTAATCCATTAATGATCGTTCCGGAAACTATGCAAGCCAACGAATTATTAATTCAGTTTATTAATGAGCATAAAAGTATGGCGCTTGTGGTTGACGAGTTTGGAGGAACTTCAGGAATCGTGACGATCGAGGATATTATTGAAGAGATCTTCGGAGATATCCAGGATGAGCACGATGAGGAAGACTGGCTTGAAAGAAAGATTGATGATCGCACCTACTTATTAAGCGCCAGACATGAAATTGATGACCTTATTGATCGTCATGATTGGCCGATTCAGGAAGGTGATTACGACACTCTGGGAGGATATATTCTTTCGATAACAGAGGATATTCCGGAGGAGGGTCAGGTGATTGAGAATGAATTTTTTAAAATAACAATAAAAACTATTGAGGAAGCCAGAATCGACACGGTAGAATTAAAAGTTAAAAATTCTGAAAGAGAGAGCTAAATAGAACTTTATTTTTTGTTATAAGGCTGCTTTTGGTTAGCTTTGCACGATTTTGGAAAAATCTTATATATTAAAAAAGACCAAATAACTCATACGAATGGCGGGAATTATTAATACTTTGAGACAGCGGATGGCTACCCTTTTGTTGGTAGTAATTGGACTGGCCCTGTTAGCATTTATTTTAACTGATTTATTCAATCAGCAAACAGGAATTTTAGGGTCGGGTAATGAAAGAGTTGTAGGAACAGTTAACGGGAAAGATATTAGCGTTGATGAATTTTCTGCACGAGTCGACCAATTAGAACAAATGCAATATGGCGGAATGGGCTTAAATGAAGCTCAGCGATATTCATTGAGAAATACTGCTTGGCAAAGCATGATCAACACTGTATTGTTCAATGAACAATTCGAAGATCTTGGAATTACAGTAACAGAAGAAGAGTTGAAAGATGCTGTTCAGGGACAAAATATTAGTCCGGAAATCAGACAGTATTTCACCAATCCTCAGACTGGACAATTCGATAAAGCTTTTGTTCAGCAATACCTAAACTCATTAAAAGAGCAGGACATAAACTCAGCTCAATATCAGCAGTGGTTAATGATTGAGAAATCAATCAGAGATGCCAGACAAAGAGTTAAGTATGATAATTTCTTCGTTGGGTCTGCATTCGTATCTACTCCAACAGCTAAAAATTATTATAAAAACAATAATAGCGTAGTCGAAGCTAATTACTTGTATGTGCCATATGTTGCGATTCCTGATTCGGAAATCGAGCAGCCTACAGACGATGAGTTACAAGCTTATATAAATGAGAATGAAGAAATGTTCCAGGTGGACAGAGCTCGTTCTTTAAAGTATGTTTCATTTGACGTAGTTCCTTCAGCAAAGGATTCTGCTGTAGTAATGGATGCAATGAATCAGGCCTTTGAGGATCTAAAATCTTCATCAACACCCGATTCACTAATTGCAACTGCTGTATCAGAAGCGAGAGTTCCATATGCATCTGTAAGATACCATGAACTACCACAGGAACTGCAGGATACTATTCCAGGTCTGAGAGCCGGTGGAATTATAGGGCCAATTCAAAAAGGTAACTCAATGGTTATTTACAAGTTTTCGGATGTAGCAGAAGATACTGCATACTCTGTTAAAGCTTCTCATATATTATTTGAAAAGAAAACAGGAGCTGATTCAGTTCAGAATGATGAATTGAGAGAGAAAGCAAATGATGTTTTAGCTCAGGCACTGGAAGGAGAAAACTTTGCTTCTCTTGTTGCTGCTCATAGTGATGACCAGCAATCTAAAAACCAGGGAGGACAGCTTGGATGGATAAAAGAAGGTCAGATCAGACTTGAAGAATTTAGTGATGAGTTATTTAGTTTTAGTGGTACGGGAATCGTTCCTAAAGTAGTTGAATCAGAAATAGGATTTCACATCATAAAAGTTGATGAAGCTAAAACAAAAACATTATATAAAATTGCTAATGTGACTAAGGAACTAGTGCCTAGCAAACAAACTTATAACAACATATACAGAGAAGCAGCAAGATTCCAGTCTGAAGTGAATGATGCTAAGTCATTTGAATCTAAAGCAGACGAAGAAGGAATAAGTGTTTTTGATGACAATGATGTACTGGCACAATCAAGAAACGTTAAAGGAATTAGTAACAGCAGAGGTTTGGTAACCTGGTTATACAATGAAGCGGAAACAGGGAAAGTATCTGATGTTTTTGATTTCGAAACTAAATTTGTTGTTGCTGTAATGACTGGTGAAAGAGAAGAGGGAGTAGCAAAGGTTTCTGATGTCAGACCTATCGTAACAGATAAAGTGAAGAATCAGAAGAAAGCTGCAAAGATAAAATCAATGCTTGAGGGTAAAACAGGATCTCTGGAAGAGCTTGCAGATCTTTTTGGGGCAGATGGTGAAGTATATTCTACTGCTGATCTTAAATTAACTTCTTCTAGTATTGGAACAACCGTTGGAGCTTCTCCAAAAGCCGTAGGTGTTGCTTTTGGTCTTGAGACCGGACAAAGAAGTCAGCCTATAGAAGAGGAAAGAGGTGTAATAGTGGTGGAAGTAACTAATAAATCTGAAGCTCCTGAAATTGCCGATTACACATCTGTTAAAAATGAGTTACTACAAAGAAAAAGAAGTGAGATCGCTGGTGATTTAAATGTTGTTCTTGAAGAAACAGCTGACATCGAAGATCTGAGATATAAGTTTTTCTAAAAAAAACATAAATTGAATTAAAGCCATGGGCAATCGCTCATGGCTTTTTTTGTAACTTTATGCCACTAAAGAGGAACTAATATGACTAGCAAAAAGGAATTAGATATAAAAAAGTTTAAAGATCAACTTGATGCCAGCTATCAATGGCCTGCATTATACAAATATAAATTTATCGTTCCTTCTGATAAGGTAGATGAAGTAAAAGCATTATTCCCGAAAACTGAAGTGATCACGAAACCTTCAAAAAAGGGAAATTATGTTAGTATTACGGCTGATATTATGACACCATCAAGTGATGACATTATAAACGTATATTTGAAAGCTTCAGAAATAGAAGGGATTATTTCTTTGTAATTAATTTACTCTTCCATAATCTGTTTGAGGTATGTAGTAAGTTCGTTCCTTACTTCTTCTTTAGGAATGCCATCATAAGGAGCAGTGACGATTGCTTTTAGTAAATCACCAACTACGTGTTTTTCGAACCCTAACTTTTCAGCGAACTTAATCGTAAGTGAAAGTTCAACATCTTCTACCACTCCATCGAGGTAGATCATGTAAACAATGTCGTAAATTTCTTCGAGTGCATAGAGTTTGTCAGAAGGCTTTTTAAATTCTCTGATTTCTCTTTCTTCCAAGGCACTTTCAGGAATGTGTAATTGCTCCCCCATTTATCAATACAGGCTTTATATGAATTATTGTCGTCGTAAAAATTTTTTACGAATGCATAAATATTATAATATGCCTGTTTGACATGATTAAATTCGTTTTTGTCAATATTTGAAAGTGGCTGAGACATTCTATGCTCCTTTTTATAACTTTATAACGCTAAAGAGTTAAAAAGTTTACCTAATTTATAAAACAATAATTTAAAATAGGCTAATTAATTAATTATCAACCATAAATAAACTAAAATATGTGGAAAGAACAAGATAATAAACTGACGAGAACATTTGAGTTTGATGATTTTGTGCAAGCTTTCGGCTTTATGTCAAGTGTGGCACTTGAAGCAGAGAAGCGTCAGCACCATCCAAACTGGAGTAATGTTTACAATAAGGTTACTATTGAATTAACTACACACGATGAAGGTAATGTCATTACCGACAAAGACAGGGATTTAGCTGAGGCAATAGATAAATTGGTTTAATGGAAGAAATTTCTTCGACTCAATTATTCCTGGTGCCAACACCGATTGGCAATCTGGAAGATATAACTTTAAGAGCAATTAGAATTTTGAAAGAAGTGGATACCATTCTGGCGGAGGATACCCGAACCAGCGGTAAACTTCTTTCTCATTACGAGATCAATACCCAAATGAAAAGCTTTCATGCACATAATGAGCACAGAGCATTGGGTAATATTATTGAACAAATGAAAGAAGGAAAAGTATTTGCTCTGATTACAGATGCAGGTACACCGGGAATATCAGATCCCGGCTTTCTTTTAGCTCGTGAGTGCATGAATGAAAATATCAAAATCGAGTGTCTTCCAGGTGCGACTGCTTTCATTCCGGCACTTGTTAAGTCTGGAATACCATCTGATAAATTTTGCTTTGAAGGGTTTTTACCTCAAAAGAAAGGAAGGCAAACAAGAATTAAATATATTGCCGGAGAGGAAAGAACTGTTGTTCTATACGAATCTCCGCACAGGCTTATTAAACTGCTCAATGCCTTATCTGAAGAATGTGGTGAGGACCGAATCGTATCAGTTAGTCGTGAGTTGACTAAAAAGTTCGAGGAGACGGTTAACGGTAGTGTCAAAGAGGTAATAGATTATTTTAACGAAAATCCTTCCAAGGTCAAAGGGGAATTTGTTGTGATCATTCAAGGAAAAAACTAATGCAGGTAGATAGTAATTTGATCGAAAAATGTAAGATCATCATCTCTGATGTAGGAAACTTCATTTTAGAAGAATCAAAAAATTTCAAAATTGAGGATATCGAGAAGAAGGGTTTTAATGACCTGGTCTCCTACGTAGATAAGGAAGCTGAAAAGCAGCTTGTTGAAAATCTTGTTGAGCTTATCCCTGGAGCAGGATTTATAGCAGAAGAAGGTACAATCGATAAAGAAGGAGGGCGTTTCAGGTGGATAATTGATCCTTTGGATGGAACAACGAACTTCACTCACGGGCTTCCCGTCCATTGTGTTAGCGTGGCCTTAATGGAAGATGAAGAGATCCTGGCAGGTTTTATATATGAACCCTCAAAAGATGAGTTTTTTCATGCTATAAAAGATCAGGGTGCTTTTCTCAACGATGAACCCATTTCTGTATCCAGGGTCCCTGACCTGGCTAATTCTCTTATAGCTACTGGATTTCCTTATTATGATTTTGGTAAAATGGATGATTACGTTGAGATTCTCAAGGCTTTTATGAGAAGTTCTCATGGGGTTAGAAGGATGGGTAGTGCAGCTATCGATCTTGCCTATGTAGCTTGTGGAAGATTTGAAGGGTTTTTTGAATATAACTTACAGCCTTGGGATGTTGCGGCCGGGGCTCTTATCGTCTGCGAGGCAGGTGGTGTTGTGTCTGATTTCTCCGGTGGAAGTGATTATGTTTTTGGCCGGGAGATTGTTGCTGCCAATCCAGTACATCCTGAAATCCTTGAAACTATAAGAAAATACTGGCAAGAATGAATAAAATAATTTTTTCCCTGTTTGCCTTACTTTTATCTTCTCAGGCATTATTTACTCAAATCAGGGATCTTAGTGATGAGGCTAAGATCAGTTTAATAACCATCGAACCAGGTCAAAGAGAATTATATGCTGCATTTGGTCATTCAGGTATCAGGGTTTATGACCCTGTAAGAGGAATAGACTTTATGTATAACTATGGAATATTTGATTTTAACCAGCCAAACTTCTATTTAAATTTTGCACGAGGTTATCTTTTATATAAGCTTGGAGGCGCTTCCTTTCCTGCCTATGTAAATCACTACAGTATAAAAGAAAACCGGACGGTAAGAGAATTACCCCTTAACCTGACAATGGACCAGGCAGAAGCTATTCATCAATATCTTAAAAATAATATCCGCCCGGAGAATCAAAATTATTATTACGATTACTACTATAATAATTGTGCTACTAAAGTATATGATGTATTTGACCAGGTTCTTGGAGATGAAATGTCGACTGACTGGTCTTTTATTGATAGTAATCTAAGTTTCAGGGAAAGTACTAATCAATTATTAGGCTGGCAACCGTGGGGAAGTTTCGGGATAAATCTTTGTCTTGGCTTGCCAATAGATAAAAAAATGACTCCTCGTGAGTATACTTACTTACCTGAATATGTTGAGAAATCATTTCTTAATTCTACGGTATCTGGAAGATCTCTTGCAAATAAAGAAAGCCTGATCATCCATTACACCAGGAATGAAGGTCTGGCAATGGATGAAAAGCCGGGTCTTTTTACTCCAATGACTGCTTTTTGGGCTGTATTTGCAATAATATTTATCATTACCCTTATCGGTTACAAGAATTATAAATGGGTAAAAGCTATCGATGTTATTTGGTACTTTATTGTTGGAGCTGTTGGCCTGCTTTTAACCCTGCTTTGGTTTTTTACTGATCATAGCGCAGCAGAAAATAATTTTAATTTACTATGGGCATGGCCAACACATTTGGTATTTGCTATTCTCCTGTTAAAAAAGAGTTATCCTGTTTACTTAAGGCGATACTTCTTAGTCCATGGATGGTTAATGATCTTATTAGTTTTATTCTGGGGGATTTTACCTCAGTGGTATCATCCGGCTTTTCTTCCACTGATTTTAACTTCAATTTTGCGATCTTTTTATATTTATCTGATTACAACAAAAAGGGAAGGTCTTCAGATAAAACTTTAAACCCAAACCTTACTGGCTTCTGAACAGTTTTTACACATTTCGATTTGATTACGTGATTCAAAAAGTTGCGTTCTGAAATTATCGTATGGTTCACTATGCCAAATATTCTTAAATGATTTATCGTTAATTGATCCCATGTTATGGTGCGCATCTTTGTCAAAGCAACAAGGAACGATCTTACCATCCCATGTCATAACACAACTGTGCCACATTTTCCAGCAGCTGTCGTCCGGTTCAGATTTTAGTTTGTAAGAACTATCATTTTGTTTCTTATACCGACTATATTTTTCATTTAAAGGAATTAAAGGAGAACCGTTTTTATAGTTATATATCTGAGCTGACTTGAAAGCTACCTTGTCAACTTGTAGTTCTTTCGCCAGCTTTTTTATATCCTCTATCTGGTGTTCATTAGGTCGTACAACGAGGAATTGAAATATAATAAATGGAGTTTTCGATTTTAACGCTTTTCGGGCATTAACCAGGTTTTTTGTTCCTTCGATAACCTTATCAAGCTTGCCTCCCACACGGTATTGCTGATATACTTCCTGGGTTGTTCCGTCGATGCTTATGATTACCCTGTCGATTCCGGATTTTACAGTTTTTTCAGCATTTACGGTAGTCAAATAGTGGGCATTGGTACTAGTAGCAGTATAAATCTTATTTTTTGAAGCTATTTCTATCATCTCAAAAAAGTTTTTATTGAGATAAGGTTCACCTTGAAAATATAAAAGTAAGTAGGTTAACTGACCTTTTAATTCCTCAATCAGAGCTTTGTATGTGTCTATCGTAAGTGCTCCGGTATCTCTTGTAAAAGATCGTAGTCCACTGGGACATTCAGGACACCGCAAATTACATGATGTAGTAGGTTCAACACTCATCGAAACCGGAAGGCCTTGATGACTAACATTTCCTGTCCACCTCGAACGATAATAGCTGCCTACCACCTTCATCCCATTAAGTATTTTTGAAGGTGTGAGCTTACTAATAAAGTTTATGCCGTCTTTGTATGATGAAAGGAATTCCATAGATGTGAAGTTATCGAATTAGTAATTGCATCACAATTATTTGCTGATATCGATAAGTAATTCTTTGCTACCGGAATTATCTCCCACAAGATCATCATGAATTAAACTGATTTTTTCACTATCCAGCCTCATTGAAGTAACACTGACTGTCTGTAGATACGATCCTCGCTTCATGACAACATCGTTTTCGGGATCTCCCTCCCCTGCATGATAATGAAAATCCCGAATGCTATATGGAGCAGATATTTCATGCCCTTTCTCCCATTTTCGAAACCATTCTTTTCTTTTTTGCACTATCTCCGGACCATATAAGGTAGCTGAGGCCCATAAGTGTGTTTCTTCAGGATTAAGTTCTTTGATGTGCTTTTTTCTTTCATCCCATCTCAATTCTGTTAAAGTATCATTTTGATATATTACCAGAGTAAAAGGCTCAATATTGTGAAGGTCATAATTGCTTATAAATTCATCTTTATTTTCAGCAACCAGGGCATCTAATAGAACTATCCCTCTACTGTGGCGATACGGTGGACGGTGATGATGAAAGTCAAAAGCGCCATTTAGCAGACAAGCCATTCTTCCTTGCTTATTGCCTCCAATCCAGGTGCCACCTCCCTGAGGATCTTTAGGGAAAATTAATTCTTTCTTTTTATAAATATAAGTTGCCGGAGCCATGGCATTTGACCTTAATGTGGTTTCATCCCTGTTACTGGTAATTTCAACCCCGTTGGCAGCTTTAACAAAACTTACAGTACACATTATTTAAAGCTTTTCTAGTTCACTGAAGATCAAATCAGATTCAAATCCTCTTGAAGAAAGGTAGTTAGCACATTTCATTCTTTTTTTATGAATATCGTCTTCAGATGCTAATTTATCCCATTTTTTTAAAGCAAGCTCTTTCAGTAGCTCTTTGTAATCAGATGCAGGAATTGTGTTGAGAGCAGTTTGGATGTAATCTTCTTGAATTCCCTTAGATCTTAATTGGTAGCGTATTTTGATTTTACCCCATTTATTAAACCTGAAATGATCATTAACAAAAGCTGAAGCAAATCGCTCTTCGTTTATAAAACCTTCGTCAATTAATTGGTCTATGATTTTTTCTACTTCCGATGATGTGACTTGTAACTTTTTATCCATAAGGATTTTCTTCTTAAGATCTGTGGCACATACCTCACGACAGGCGCAGTATCTGGAATATTTAATCAGAGCTTCTTTGATAATAAGGTCGGTCATAATTATGATGCAAAGTATCCGAATAGAGAAATGATCATCAGGGCAAAGCCCGCTATTATCAGAATTAATTTCAAATAAGCGGTAAATCCTTCCCGTATAAATGCCCTGGGATTTTTGCGGACAATATAAAGAGTAAGCAGGCCAGGGCTGGCAAGTAAAAGTCCGAGTAAAAAAAGAAATATTCGTTCAGCCATAAAAAAACCGGGTGTTACCCGGTTAATTTATTTAATTAAATTCTTTCTTTTTAGTATTGCCTCGATGAATTTTATTTCACCTTCAGATTTGAACAGCTTAAATGGCCAGTGAATAATTTGAGCTTTATTGACGAATAAGACAAAAGAATCTTTCTTCTTTTCTGCCTTTTTAAGCATATCCCACTTTATTGGCATTCCCTGCTTTGTGCTGATTTTCACAAGTATTTGTTGTGAGGTGATTTCATAGCTTAACTTTTCGAAAAGCATTTTACCTTGTTCATGCTGAGTTAAGCCGGCAAATTGTATTAACCAGAATAACAAATAAAGGACTAAAGCGATGGTTGATCCTATAAACCACCACCAGGATGGCAAGATTAAAGCTCCGGCATTGATGGTGAGATAGATTAAAAATACCCACCACTGTTCTTTTAATACATTAACCATTCCCAACTTGATATAAGTATTAGTTGGTAATTGGTATTTCCTTGTTCTTATTAACATTTTGAATATTACTCTTTAACGGATGGCAAAACTAGCTAAATAATGGCTTTTTTCCATTGTATTGGTTGATAAAATAATTAGGCTTGATATTGTTCGCCTGATTATCCCACACATTGATAAAAAAGAAAATTACCATGATAGTGACCAGTATAGCATTTATAAATACTGTGATTAGATTTCTTTTAGATCGATTACTCATCTACAGCTTTTAAACTTAAATCCATACTTCCGGCTGAATGGGTCAGTGCACCAACGGAAATGAAATCAACACCACTTTCGGCTACTTCAGAAATAGTTTTTTCTGTTATGCCTCCTGAGGCTTCAGTAACAACTTTGCCGTCGATTAATTCTACCGCATCTTTTAATTCTGCTGGATTCATATTATCAAGCAGGATAGAATAAATTCCATCATGTTGCAAGACCTGTTTAACCTCATCCAGATTTCTGGTTTCAACTTCAATCTTTAAGTTCAGGCCCTTTTTGCTTAAATAATTTTTTGTTGCAATAATAGCTTCATCGATGCCGCCTGCAAAGTCAATGTGATTATCTTTTAACATGATCATATCGTAAAGACCGAAGCGGTGATTTTTTCCACCACCAATTATGACAGCCCATTTTTCACAAAGCCTGAAGTTGGGAGTCGTTTTCCGGGTATCCAGAAGCTTTGCTTCAGTATGCGATATAAGATCGTTGAGGTCTCTTGTATAAGTTGCAATGCCACTCATTCTTTGCATGCAGTTCAATACCAGCCTCTCAGTGGTTAAGATAGAACGGGCGTTACCTTCAACAGTAAAAGCAATATCGCCTTCCTTTACGGGGGCACCATCATCTACTATTGAGTGTATTATTAAATCGGAGTCAAAATATTTAAAGATCTGCTTTGCCATTTCAATGCCAGCAATAACACCGTTATTTTTAACAATAAGCTGAGCCTTTCCTTTTGCCTCTTTAGGAACACTTGCAAGAGTGCTGTGGTCGCCATTCCCTACATCTTCTTTTAATGCAGCAGAAATAAAGGTATTAATTGATTCTTTGGTAAGGTAATCCATCATTCTTTATTGAATGTCAGGTTAATTACAATATATTCACCATCTATATTCTTCATGCGAATAAGGACAACAAAACTTGTGTCCTCGCATATATATTTTCCTATAGCGTATCGTAATTGGCCTTTGCTGGAAGAGCCCTGGTGACTAACCTGGAAATCCCTGGGAGGATATTTCATAAAAAACTCCTTGAGCACAAACTCCGCCTGATTTTGGGAATATATAGCACTTTCGTTATCAAAATTGATCTCAACGTTGTTACTGAGATATTTTGCCAACTCCCTCGAAGATCCAATTTTAATGGCTTCCTGAATGTTATTTAATGCAGCACCGTTTTGAGCTATCGCATTTGAAGCAGCAAAAAATAACACTAGCCCGTAAAAAAGATGTTTAATTTTAAACATGAAATTTTAAAAATATTGTCATCTTCATAATTCAGCTAAAACTATGCCAGTTAGTTGCAAAAAACAAATAGAACTAAGGAATTTGGCACTATTAAATTAAAATTGCTGAATCCGAATTGCTAAATTTACATTAAAAATAAATATAATCTACTGATATGAGAAAAGTTATCCTGATGATTCTCGATGGCTGGGGACTGGGAACAAATCCTGAAGTGTCTGCAATTGCCAAGGCAAATACACCGTTTATGGATAGTGCATTTGAAAAATATCCACATTCCAAACTGGATGCTTCCGGAATGGCAGTAGGATTACCGGAAGGACAAATGGGTAATTCTGAAGTCGGCCACATGAATATTGGTGCCGGAAGGGTTGTCTATCAGGATTTGGTCAAGATCAACAAATCCATTGAAGAGGGAGAAATTAAGGAAAATGATGTATTAAATGAGGCATACGATTATGCTAAAAAGAATAATAAAAAAGTTCATTTGATCGGCCTTGTTTCTGATGGTGGTGTCCATTCGCACATCAATCATCTGAAAGGGTTAGTAAGTTACGCTGATGAATATGGTCTGAAGGATGTTTTTGTTCATGCATTCACAGATGGTAGAGATACTGATCCAAAAAGTGGACAAGAGTTTATAAAAGAACTTCAGGATCATTTATCAAACACTTCCGGAGAGTTAGCCTCTATTATTGGCAGATATTATGCAATGGACAGAGATAAGCGCTGGGAGCGTGTCAAACTGGCATATGATGCAATGGTGAAGGGTGAAGGGAAAATCAGCAAGGATCCTTTAGCTGCCTTGAAAGAATCATACGATGAGGGAGTAACAGATGAATTTATTAAGCCAATTATAGCTTCTGATGACGGATCTAAAGCCAAGGCAGTTATAGAAGAAGGAGATGTGGTAATTTGTTTTAACTTCCGAACAGATAGAGGCCGTGAGATTACAATGGCTCTTACTCAGCAAGATTTTCCTGAGCAGAATATGCATAAACTTGATTTACACTATGTGACGATGACTCGTTACGACGATACTTTTGAAGGAGTGCGTGTCATCTTTGAAAAGGATAATCTTAGAAAAACACTCGGAGAAACTCTGGCTGACCAGGGTAAAAAACAAATTCGTATCGCAGAAACAGAAAAATATCCTCATGTTACATTTTTCTTTTCTGGTGGCAGAGAAAAGGAATTCGATGGTGAAAAACGAATATTAATTCCTTCTCCAAAAGTAGCAACTTATGACATGCAACCAGAAATGAGTGCACGTGAAATAACTGATGCTATAGTTGAAGAAATCAAGAATGAAGAAACTGACTTTATTTGTCTGAACTTTGCAAACCCGGATATGGTGGGTCATACGGGTGATTTTGACGCAGCAGTGAAAGCATGTGAAACTGTTGATCAATGTGCTAAAGAAGTGGCAGAAGCAGGTCTTGACCATGGTTATGACTCTATAATTATTGCTGACCACGGAAATAGCGATTATATGATCAACGAAGACGGGTCTCCAAATACGGCACATACCACTAACCTGGTACCTTCTATTCATGTGAGTAAATCTCCTGTCAAAATGAAAGATGGTAAACTCGGTGATCTTGCCCCAACAATTTTAACATTGATGGATCTTAATATCCCGGAAGAAATGACCGGTGATGTCTTATTAAAAGAACCTGTAAGTCAGTAATTAAGAAATTAATAAAATCAGAAAGCCCGTTGATCGGGCTTTTTTTATTTTTATTGTAAGTTTGCAACTTATTTGTATCGGCACAGGTTATTAAGGCATGGCAATACGTTTCTTATTATTTGCATTAATATTAACAGTAGTCGGGTGTTCGAAGGAAAAATCGGATACTTACTCTGCTTATAAAGTTCATCCTATTACCCACCAGTTACAGTTGTTGGATTCTTTAAACCGGGAAATTCTCCCCGAAAAAGATCTGAAAGTAACCAAAACAGTTACTTATAATAGTAAGGAGGAAACTGTATTGCTTGAAGAAATTAACTGGAAAAAGGAGCTTGGCTTCCTCTCAGAATTTAAGCCTGAAAAGATTTTTAGAGCTAAAGCAGTTGACTCCACTATTGAGAAGCTGAATAGCGGATTCGAAAAACGAACATATATTGTTACTGACACCTCATATTTTAATTTAAGAAAGTTTGTTGTTGAATTAAAAGGTGACCGGATTACTCACATAGGTGCTGAAATCAGCGATGAAAATATTCTTTATCACACAGAAAAAGTAATTGAATTGGATTTTGATCCTGAGAGTAAAAGACTGAGGAATTACTTTTATTTTGAAGAGAAGGATATGTCTTTAAGAGGCATTAATGAATATAGTATAAAAGCAAGTATTAATAAATAGATGGCGAAGGGTAGATTCAGAGAACCTCTTAAAGAAGGGGAAAAGAGAAAATTAAATAAGAAGAATCTTCGTAAGGTTTACGGAGTATTTAAATATGTACTTCCCTATAAGAAAACTTTCATTTTAGGGATGCTGACGCTTTTTGTTTCATCTAGTGTATTATTGGCTTTACCTTATGTTATCGGTAAGATCGTGGATGAGGCCCAGGGTGTAAATACCTGGTTTGTGAAGGGCATTACAAATCTCGGTTTATTGCTTTTGGGAATACTTTTTGTTCAAAGTATTTTTTCATTTTTAAGAATATATCTGTTTGCAAATTTTAGTGAGCGGGGAATGGCCGATTTAAGAAAGGCTTTATTTTCGAAATTTCTTTCGCTACCGATGAGTTTTTATGATAAAAATCGTGTGGGAGAATTGGTCTCAAGATTAACTGCAGATATTTCTCAGCTCCAGACTACCTTTACAACTACATTAGCAGAGTTTTTCAGACAAATAATAACCTTAGTGGTTGGTACTGTCATCATATTTATAATGACACCACAACTTAGCTTATTTATGCTTGCTACATTTCCGCTTATAATTATCGTAGCAATGATTTTCGGCAAGTTTATCAGAAAAATGTCACGAAAAACACAGGACAAGCTTGCTGCAACTAATATAATTGCAGACGAAAGTATGCATGGTATTCATGCAGTAAAGGCATTCGTGAATGAAAAGTACGAATATTCAAGGTTTGGCAAGTCTGTAAAGGAATTAGTGGGCATTGCAATTAAAACATCAACATACCAGGGACTTTTTGTTTCTTTTATAATTTTCTTTATGATGGGAGGTATAATTGGAGTGATTTGGTATGGTGCCACTCTTGTTCAGGATGGAGTAATAAGCATGGGAGACCTCACTAGTTTTGTTTTCTTTACTGCATTTATGGGAGGATCAATTGCAGGAATCGGGAATATTATACCTCAAATTCAACGATCAGTTGGTGCCTCTGAACGTGTTCTTGAAATCATTGATGAAGAAAGTGAGCCTTCACGAACAGAAGATGAAAATAAGATAACTAAAGAAACCAAGCTTTCAGTTTCATTTGAAAATGTTTCATTCGCTTATCCTACCCGGAAAGAAATGGAGGTTCTGAAAGATGTTAATTTCAGAATCAACCCGGGACAAAAAGTTGCATTGGTAGGGCCGAGTGGTGCAGGAAAGTCAACGATCACTCAACTTATAATGAGGTTTTATAATCCCGATAGTGGAGTGATTTGTGTTGGAGAAACAAATATTCAATCCATCGATCTGGAATCTTACCGGTCTTTGATTGGCGTAGTGCCTCAGGAAGTTATTTTGTTTGGTGGTACAATTAGAGAAAATATCGGCTATGGTAACCCGGAAGCATCAGATGAAGCTATTGTTGAGGCAGCCAAAAAGGCTAATGCATTAGATTTTATTAATTCTTTTCCTGAAGGATTTAACACCCTTGTCGGAGAACGTGGTGTGAAGCTTTCTGGTGGACAAAGACAAAGAATAGCTATAGCAAGAGCGATATTAAAGGACCCTAAACTATTAATACTAGATGAAGCCACCAGTGCTTTAGATGCGGAGTCTGAATATTTAATTCAAGATGCTCTAGAAAAACTAATGGAGAATCGTACAACTATAATTGTAGCCCACAGGTTGGGAACCATTAAAAAGGCTGATAATATTTTTGTTATTGAGAATGGTGTTATAGCAGAAAGTGGTACGCATAAAGAATTAAAACAGAGAGATCAGGGTGTTTATCGAAATCTAGTTCAATTACAGCTTCAAGATTAAAAAAGTCATAAAAAAACATTGATAATTCAATTATTATTGTATCTTGCGAGGATAATCATAATCCATTCTCAGCCAGGAGTTAAATAATTAACAACTTTTTAAGCTAGGTAAGGCCGTGATCGAAGTTGTAAAGATTTTTTATGTTTCAGGAAGTTGATTACACATTAGTAGGGATTTTCTCAGTAGTAATTATTGGGTTTTTAGTAATTGACCTGGGTGTTCTAAACAAGTCATCCCACAAAATAAGTACTAAAAGTGCGCTGTATCAGACTATTTTCTGGGTTATAATATCCCTTATTTTTGGTGTGCTCATATATTTTGAATACAGTACTGAACAATATTCCTCCAAAGAGAATTTCTTCCTTTATTTAACAGCTTATCTTCTCGAAAAGGCCTTGAGCCTTGACAACATTTTTGTTATTCTTTTAATTTTAAGATATTTCAAGGTAAAAGAGAAACATTACCACAGGATCCTGTTCTGGGGTATTCTCGGTGCTTTAATATTTAGAGGTGTATTTATATTTGTAGGTGCAGCCCTTGTTGAGAGGTTCCACTGGATATTATATATTTTTGGGATATTCCTTATTTATTCCGGGGTTAAACTCCTCTTCGAAAACGAGGATGACGAGATTAACCCTGAGAAGAATCCGATAATTAAGTTTACCAGAAAGCACCTTAAAATTACTAAAGGTAATTATGGAGGTAAATTTTATATTATAAGAAATGGAGCATTATTCTTTACTCCTTTATTTCTGGTTTTAATACTTATTGAAACAACAGACCTGATTTTTGCTGTAGATTCTATACCTGCAGCTTTTGCAATTACTACTGATGAGTTTCTTATTTATACCTCGAACATTTTTGCCGTTCTAGGCTTAAGAGCGATGTTTTTCCTCCTGGCGGGTATTCTGGATAAATTCTATCTTTTACAAAAAGGTCTTTCTTTGATTTTGGTATTTATTGGAGTTAAGATGCTACTGACATGGTTTGAAGAGCCCGGAGAAGAACCACTAATAGAGCCGGTAGTTAGTTTTATCATTATTATTGGAACGATGCTCTTATCAGTTGTAATGTCTGTTATTCTTCCAAAGAAATTAGCTAATAAATCCTAATACTTTTTAATTGCCATCACTTTCTATTATTTCTGGAGAACTGCAGCTTTTACAATACAGGTCTCTAAGGTATCTGTCTTCAAGGAGCTGGAAACTAATGCCTCCATTTTTATAAGAATTAAACAACCTGCAAAATAAGGATTTTTCCCTTTGTGAAAATCGCTTCAATAATTCCCTGTATGCAGGACTTCTCATAAAAGCCTCTCTTGTAATTGTAAAGGCAATGTAATCGCTTACCACACCCGGATTGACTCCTTGTTGATATGCATATTCTGAAAGTACATCTATTGCCATTTCACTAAAACCAAAGTACTCCAGAAACCGTGCTGTTTGTTGAGTTTCTTTAGGAGTAAGCTCAGTTTTTTTGAGGGTCATTTCTAATACCTGAAGTATCAGGTCAAGTTCTTTATAATCCTTTTGCTGCTTGGCTCTTTCGGCCATTAGTAAGAATTTGTTTAATCTGATTTTATAATAAGCCTGCTCAACAAGACTATCCGGTACATCATCTAATCGGTTAAAATGTTTTCGTTCTTCTATAGTAGAAAAATTATCACCATGAAATAATAGCTTGCAGGTTAAATTCAGAATGTTGTATTTATACCAATTTGGGAGTTCTCCATAATTTCCGGCTCTTTCAAAATACCACCAGGCCTCTTTTACAGGAATTTCATTTCGAAAATGTGTTGTTAACACTATTTCATTTAGCCATTTATAGGGTTCTCTGGCTTCGTCAAATACCTTTCCCAGAAGGTTTTCAATGGAAATGTTTTTTCTCTTAATGTAATCTAAAATTCCATCGACTTTGCTGGGAGTTGGGGGATACTGAAAAAAGTCTTCAGGAATTTTATCATAATTGTTTATCTCGGTTTCTCGTGGACTGAGGTATAAGTCAACGACAGTAGCTCTGTGATTTTTTAAAATTGGCTCAAAAACTCCACTATTTGCATTGACATAGTTTCGAATGGTTGTTTTAGGCTTTCCAACCAAATAGGCCCATGATGTTTTGCTTATATCTCTGTAAAATTGTGCCCAGTTTTCTTCTGTCAGAATTTCAACTGGAAATCTGTTGTCAGAATAGCCCCTTATGTATCCGGCTACAGACCTTGCCCTGTTAATTTGTAGTATCTTATTTCGCTGCTCACTACCTTCAATAGAAGCAAATCCATAGATAACAACGCTGTCAATATTATTTTGAAAAAGGTTTAGATTAAACAACAGCTTATTTAAAGCGAGTTTGTTAATGCTACTCTTTGCTTTTTCAAATGGAACTGAGAACCTGACTGTGTCTTTACCTGTCCATTTATATTTTTCTGTAAGGAATACCGTATCGTCCTGAACCCTGAAAAATGAAAGGGGAAGTTTCCAGTTAGGTGGAGGTAAATCATAAAACGTATTGTAAAAACAATGATACCCCTTTTGTAAAATAATTAGGTTGTATTCAAGATTATCAGACTCCAGTTTTATATCTCTGGCAGAACCAAGATAGATATAATAATATCCATTATCTCTTTGTTCAATTCTTTCTTTAAGATCATCTTCATAAACCGGTGGAAGCATTATCCCCGATGGAGACTACGTTGTGAGTAACCTACTTTTTCCCCACACTTATAAAGCTCTTTACTAACCACATCAACCACAAGACCATCCTTTGAAGAGGTGATTAACTCCTCAAAAAACCATTCTTTTTCATTGGTTACAAAAAATATGCTATCACCATGGCCTGTCAGGCCATATTCAATAGTGGATGGTAATTGGTTGAGAGTTATAACACAATCTTCACAATATTTTTGATATTTATCTCCGGGGTCATCATAGTAATCCTGGCCATTAATTAAAAATGGCAAAGCAAAAATCAGCCAGATAAATTTGCCAGAATCCATTAATAATTAAATGTTTTTATAACCCGATTGTTTTAACTCATCAGCCGTATTCAATACCTTTTCTTTCAGGCTCGCTTTATATTTATCGAGATTAGCAGCAACTTCATCATCAAAGGTACTTACAATACTTGCAGCAAGAATTCCGGCATTTTTGGCTCCATCTAAAGCGACTGTAGCAACAGGAATTCCACCAGGCATTTGTAAAATAGATAATACCGAATCCCATCCGTCAATTGAATTTCTGGATTTTACCGGAACACCGATAACAGGAAGAGAGGTCATCGAGGCTACCATACCTGGTAAATGAGCTGCACCACCTGCTCCTGCGATTATAGCTTTTAGTCCGCGTTTTCGAGCAGTAGTAGCATAATCAACCATTTTTTCAGGAGTTCTGTGAGCAGAAACAATATCGATCTCAAAACTTACTCCTAACTCTTCTAAAATTTCAGCAGCTTCCTTCATAACAGGAAGATCTGATTTGCTGCCCATTATTATTCCTACCTGACTCATTTGCTTTTAATTTTTACTATTGATTTAATTTTAAGTGCTTTATCTTTTAGTGCTTTAATATCCACATCGGTTACCGTAATATGGCCCATTTTTCTGAATGGTTTAGTGTCTTTTTTTCCGTAAAGATGGAAATGAACTCCTTTGGTAGCGAGAGCATCGTCTAATCCCTCAATTTCAACTTCTCCCGTATACCCTTCTTCACCTAATAGATTGACCATTGCAGAAGGAATCCGAATGTCTGTATCACCCAAAGGCATTCCCAATATAGCTCTGAGGTGCTGTTCGTACTGACTTACTGTGTTCCCTTCAATTGTCTGGTGACCACTATTGTGAGTTCGTGGAGCGATTTCATTTACTAAAACCTCACCATCACTGGTCAGAAACATTTCTACAGCTAATAAACCAGTCATACCCACTTTATCAATAACCTTCATAGCCAGTTTTTCTGCTTTTTTAGAAATCTCTGGTGATATATCTGCCGGTGAAAAAAGATATTCTACAAGGTTTGCCTCAGGGTGAAAAACCAGTTCAACAGGAGGAAATGCTTTAATTTCTCCCTTTGAATTTTTGGCTACGATAACAGCGAGTTCTTTTTCAAAGTCTACAAACTTTTCTAATAAACCAGGTCTGTCAAATCCTTTTTCAATATCAGATTCAGATTTAATTACCTGAACGCCTCTTCCATCATAGCCATCTTTACCGAGCTTATTTACCGCAGGAAGAAAATCAGTATGATTTTTTATTTCGTCTTTGTTATCTATTAGAATAAATGGAGATGTCGGTATGTTATTTTCTTTGTAAAAAGTTTTTTGAATACGCTTATCCTGGATCATTTCGATCGCTTCAGGTTCTGGAAAAACCTGCACTCCTTCGTCTCTTAGTTTTTTAAGTGCTTCAGTATTTACCTTTTCAATTTCAATTGTAACCACGTCACAATTTTTGCCAAAGTTGTAGACGGCATCAAAATCCTGTAAGTCACCTGTGGTAAAAGAGGTAGCAATATTGGCGCAAGGAGCATTTGGTGACGGATCAATTATATGAACATCGATATTGAAATCAATTGCTGACTGGATCAACATTCTTCCCAGCTGTCCTCCGCCTAATACTCCAAGTTTAAATTGTTGGTAAAATTTTTCCACTACTTTAAATTTTAATATAACTAAAACTGCTCAATCTTCGAGTTGAATGCCCATGTTCTTCATTAATGCTTTTGCATTAAAGCTTTCACAAGGACCTTCTTTTAATTTATAGTCAAAATTAATACTCTTTCCGCTTACTTCACTACTGAAATGATAATTACCCATTTCCGGTAAAGATTTTTCCAGGGCACTTAACTGAAGATCGTGTGTTGCGATCAATCCCATAGCGTTAAGCTTTATTAATTGCTTTATCAATGCCAACGAACCCGATACCCGGTCATCTGAATTAGTTCCTTTAAGTATCTCATCCAGTAAATAAAATACCGGCTGGCCTTTTTCAATTTCATCTAATAAAGCCTTAATTCTTAAAAGCTCTGCGTAGAAAGCAGAAATGTGCTCTGTTAACGAATCTTGAGTCCTCATCGATGTAAAAATCTGCATTCTCGAAACGACTAACTTCTCAGCTATAACAGGTGCTCCGCAATAAGCTAAAACCATATTGACGCCTAAAGTTCTTAAAAAAGTGCTTTTCCCGGACATATTGCTGCCAGTGATTAAGCCAATGGCTCCTGTTCCCTCCATAGAAAAATCATTTTTTACAGTTTCTCCTGGTTTTAATAAAGGGTGAGCAGCCTGTTTTATCTCAAGACAGTATTGTTTTTCTGTGATTTCGGCAAAGGAATAAGAACTTTCGCTTTCATAATAAAATCCGGCAAAACTATTAAGCACTTCAAATTCCGTCATCACTTGAAACCATTCAGGAATATGTGACCGGTAATTTTTAAACCACCTGTGTAATCGGATAAAAATAAACAGATCAATATTAAATAGGGCATTAATAATCTGATAGAGCTGATTGCCCCGGTTTTCTAACCAATACCCAATAGAACCTAATTGCTCAAGACTTTTACCTGCTGAGATACTTTGAGAATATAATCGCGTTTTTAATTCTTTATTTAATTCAGATTCAAAGTTCTCAGATTCAATATGCCTGAAGATGTTTTTATATTTATTCAGTTTTGTTGAAAATACTATTGCATCATTAGCTGGCTTGACTGTCTTAGATATGAAAGTGTAGGTAGAAATAATATTGACAATTATATTCAATATTAATAACCTCACATCTGTTATATCCAGAGCTACCAGAATAATATTCGATAGCAAGAGTAGGTTTAGAAATATTTGAATGACCTTTCTGAAGGTCGATATTTTTTCAGTCTTTAAAGATTCACTATCGGGAATTTGATTTTCTTCAATTGATTGCCCCAATACTTCAAACTTTTGCCTCCAATCGACTCTTGGTGCCAGTTCTTTAATAGCTTCCTGCGTATTTGTTATTTTACTATTATCAGTAATTCCATTGGATAGTCTGTGAGCAAGTAATTCAGCACCTTCCTTTGAGGTAGTTCGGTTAATTAAAGAATAAAGACTGTTTTTCCCGAAAATATCCAGATCCTGATGGTAAGGATGCTTAGGGTTAAAAAAATAATCACCACCCGGAATATCAGAAAGCTTTCTTTTCAATCTGGATATTTCCGTTTGATTAATTTCTTTTAATAAAGTTATTGATTGTATTGTGTTTCTTATGAATTGATGATTCTTCAATAAATATCCAAATGCAATTAATGCAATAAATAGCATTATTGAGAAAACAAGCATTTCAGAATTAGAAATAAAATAAACCGATAAACCGATAACTGCTAAAAATGAGATGAGTCTGAGAAATGCTAATCGCTTATCTTTTTTTCTTAATGATTGAAGTTTGGTATCTGCTATTTCAATTTGACTTTTGAAATAACTAAGACTATTATCAAATTTCATTGATCGAATCTTTATTTATTGCGTTAGATAAACCATGAAAGATAGTAAAAAGAAATCCAAAAAGGCTCAAAATAAGTCAAAAGAGGAAGTTTCATCCCAAAAGAAAAACAAAGAGAAAGATCCTAAAGGCTTAGATAATCTGCCTGATGATTTTGATCTTCGTAAGTTAATGGGTTGTGGAGGTTGATCAAATCGATTGAAACACACGCTTAACTCTCTCACTTACATTTGTTAAAATTTCATACGGGATTGTTTTTCCAGCTTCAGCTAATTCTAAAAGCTGTTCGGTTGTCTCAAAAACCACCACTTCATCTCCTTCTTTAATATCTTCAATTGAAGTGACGTCCACCATGGTCATATCCATACAAACATTACCAAAGACAGGAGCTTTGACACCTTTGATATAGACAGAACCGTTTCCCTGAGAAAATATTCTGCTGAAACCATCGGCATAGCCAATAGCAATTGTAGCGATTTTCATGTCTTTCTGTGCCACTCCGGCTCTTCCATATCCTACAGTCTGTCCTTTTTTAATTTCTTTGACTTGTGATACTATTGTTTTTAGTTTGCTGATGGGAAGTAAGTTTTTTTGTTCCATCTCAGTAACTTCAACGCCATATAATCCGATTCCTAGCCGCACCATATCGTATTGAAATTCCGGGAATCTGATTATACCGGCTGAATTGCAAAGATGTCTTATTATACCATGCCCAAGCCCATCTATCAGTACTTCAGACATTTTTCCGAACTGATTATTTTGCTGTTTGCTGAATTCATTATGTGAAAAACTGTCAGCTCCGGCAAGATGACTGAAAGCAGCTGCTACACGAATGTATTTATTAGCAGAAATAATTTCTATTACTTTTTTCAGGTCTTCTGTATTAAACCCGAGTCGATGCATTCCTGTATCCAGTTTTATATGCACTTTAAATGACTTTTTTTCTTCTTTTGTATAAGTGTCAAGCTTTTTAAGAAAAGAGAGACTATAAACCTCTGGCTCAAGGTCATAGCGATGAAGCATATCAAAACTTTCAGGAGAAGGATTCATCACCATTATAGGTAGGTAGATTCCGTTTCTCCTTAAATTAACTCCTTCGTCCGGATAGGCAACAGCCAGATAATCCACACGGTGAAACTGAAGAATTTTACCAATTTCTACTGCCCCACTTCCATAGGCAAGAGCTTTTACCATAACCATAAGTTTTACCCCTGGTTTGATTTTGCTCCTGTAAAAGTTGAGATTGTTGGTAAGTGCTGAAAGGTTGATTTCCAGTGTAGTCCCATGGATTTTTTTCTCTAGTCGCCGTACAATTTTTTCAAGCTGAAATACCCGGCCTCCTTTTACCACAATGAGTGAGTTTTCAATTTCATCCCAGGCAAAATTATTCAGAGCCTCATTAGTATTTTGGAATGAAATTTTCTCTCCGGATTTATAATTTAAATACTGAGTTATTTCAATTCCAATGGCTATTACCATCTCAACTTTGAAAGATTCTAACAAGTTGCTCACCTGTTCATAAAGTTTTTCTTTCGTAGCTGCACTCTGTTGGATATCCGATAGCACGACAATTCTTTTGTCGACATTGGGAAACTGGTTCACCCTGGAAAGAGCTGCTTCCAGGCCAGCCATGTCATTATTATAGGTGTCGTCAATTATAAAAGATTGATTAATGCCTCTTTTAATTGTGAGACGCATATCAACTTCTTTTATTCTGGGTAATTGATTTTTTAAGTAATCACTTTTATAACCCATATCCAGAAGACAAACCAGGCCATGAGTTATATTTTCTAAACCTCCCGGGTCTGTAAATTTTACAGTAAAAATCGATTTCTTTTTATGGTGGTGGATGGTGATGTTTGTAAAATTATCCTCGGTCTTATCATAGGCTACAAAATAATTACTGCTTTCATCTATAGCTGACCAACCGTTTAATTTTGATTTGTCATAATTAATTAATGCATTATGAATTATTTCATGATCCTTGCAATAGGTTATCCGTTCACAGTTTTGAAATAAAATAGCCTTTTCAGCAGCTTTTTGATCTATAGAATGAAAGTTACTTTCATGAGCAGAGCCTATATTAGAAAAAATACCATGGGTTGGTTTAATTACTTTTTCCAATTTTTTCATTTCCCCGGGTTGACTAATTCCAGCTTCAAAAATACCAACAGTATGAAATGATTCTATTCCCCAAACTGATATCGGTACACCAATCTGAGAGTTATAACTCATGGGACTCTGTATTACTTTTTCTGAATCATAGAGTAATTGAGAGATCCATTCTTTAATAATTGTTTTTCCATTGCTCCCGGTAATAGCTATAATAGGTGATTTAGTTAATGATCTTTTATAAGATGCAAGATCTTGTAATGCTTTTATTGAGCTATCTACAAGACAAACATTAAAATCATTACTCTCGAAATGCTTTATAGCAGTTTTATCCTCAATAATAAATTGATTAATTCCATTGTTAATCATTGAAGGTATATAGTCATGACCATCATGATTGTTCCCTTTTATTGCAAAAAAAACAGATTCGGAATGTATTATTGGCCTGCGACTATCAGTAATTAAATATTTCACACTTCTTTGTTCAATGTCTAATTTGAGAATTTTACCATCAGTAATTTTCTCAAGGTTAGAAAAGGGAATATTATTCTCGTTATTATTGATATCAGGCATTCAATCGAAAATTTTAGATTATTAGCGAGTAAAATTTCAATATTTCACTTTAAAATTGCACAATGTTTGTTAATTTTAAACATGCACAAATCTATAAAGCCAAAATTATTAGTTGTATTTGCTGTGGTTTTGATTCTTGCAGGGGCAAGAATTAATACCAACCAATTGTTTGCGAAAGAACTTTCAAACACAACCATCGAATCTATCCATTTAAAATCTGATAGCTTATATCAGCAAGTGGAGAGTACCGATAAGAATACTTCAAATGAAGTAACAGATAAACAAAAAGCTGTTGAAGCTAAAAAGAAATTAAAGGAAAATAGTGAAGAAGAAGTGTCTCCACTTTCTTATAATTTCTTTTTAAATGTCCTTTCAAAAATTAAATTGTCAGAATATATTGATATCAGTTTTGATTTTGATTTTTCATTTTAATCAAAACTAATTTCTACCTGGTTTCTGATCAGGTCATCAAATGTTTCTCTCTTCCTAATCAAATTTGCCTTCCCATTGTAAACCATTACTTCGGGAGGTCTGAATCTTGAGTTATAATTGGAAGACATTGAAAAGCTGTATGCACCGGCATTTTTTATAGCCAGGATATCTCCCTCTTTTACTTCATTAAGTGCCCGGTCCCATCCAAGAGTATCAGTTTCACAAATGTATCCTACCACAGAATATACTCTTTTTGTTCCCTCAGGATTAGATACATTAATGATGTCATGATAAGCATCATACATCATAGGTCGTAGCAAATGATTCATCCCGCTGTCTACTCCAACAAAAGCAGTAGCAGGTGTGGTTTTTATCACATTGGTTTTTACGAACAGAAACCCTGATTCACTAACAAGATATTTACCCGGTTCAAACCATATTTCTGGCTTGCTACCATATTCTTCGGCAAATTTGTCGATTGCATCACCGAGTTTTTTCCCTAAAAGAAAAACATCAGTGGTTACATCTCCATCACGGTAACCGACTTTAAATCCACTTCCAAAATCAAGAAATTCCAGATTTTTAAATTCTTTAGCTATATCGAACACTACCTGGGCGCCTCGTAAAAATACTTCAGCATCGAGGATATCTGATCCGGTATGCATATGGACACCATTTACTCTGATATTATGAGTTTCAACTATTCTATACAGATGCCTGGTTTGAAGTATTGAAATACCGAATTTAGAGTCAATATGTCCGACGGAGATTTTTGCGTTTCCGCCAGCCATAATATGTGGATTAATTCTAACACAGATAGGCACACTATCACCGTATTCATGACCAAATTGCTCGAGAAGGGGTATGTTGTCAATATTAATCTGTACCCCAAGGTCAACTGCTTCCCTTATTTCATCAAATGAAACGCAATTCGGGGTCAACATTATATCAGAAGGATCAAACCCTGCTTTAACTCCTAGATGTGCTTCCTGAATAGATACTACATCAAGACCAGCCCCAAGCTTCTTGATGTATTTTAATACATTGATATTTGTCAGAGCTTTTGCCGCATATTTAATCTTTACAGGTTGTCCACTAAAAGCACTTTTTAGTGAATCATACCTTTCTTTGATTTTTTCCGAATCATATACGTAAACTGGCGTTCCAAATTCTTCGCAGATGTCCAAAACATCAATGCCCTGAATTTGGTAGGTGTTATTTTTTAATTGCATCTGATCAAATTTTTTTGCAAAAATACATCGATAGACCCTAATAAAACAAACTCAACTTTGAATAGATGGTTTATTAAAGGAAATGGTTTTTGGCTTTAAACAACCTTTTAACCATTTTGCTCATTCTTTCAATGCGGGTTAAATATTGTTAAATGGATAAAACAGTGATTTTAAGGGCTTAATTTTAAAATCAATTGCTCTGTTCAGGGGATAACTCCGGTGCAGATAAATTCGTTTTGGTAATTGAAGGAATGAAGAAGAGAAGAACATTAATAGTTATTATCCTGCTGATGAGTATAGCACTGTCTGCATTAATTGCATTTCAGTTATACTGGATCAAAAATTCGTTATCGATCAATGAGCAGCGGTTTGACCAGGAAGTACAGGAGGCATTGAATAATGTTGCCGAGAAATTGGAGCAACAGGAAATGTTATATAATGCCTATACCGGCCTTGATTATTCGATAAAATTCTTTTTATCCGGAGAAACCGATTCTTTTACAATTGCTCCTTTACCAAAGGCGGAGATAAAGTTTCCCGAAAAGAATAAAACGTTTGGATCTATCAAGGGCCAGCCAAGCTTTGAGTATTCCTTTAGTGATGGAACCGGCTCATTTAATCTTGAAATGGAGAAAGAGGTTTTCCTTAATAGAAATGATGATGAAGCCACTCTCAAGAAAGAAATTCTCAATTTCTATGATCAATTTGACAGCTTAAAAAATAAAGTTCAGGATTACGACATTAAACTGGCAAGAGCACTAAATAAATCAGATATGGTCAAGGTTGTTTTAAATGAACTTTTTTACGGCAAAAGGACAATAACTAACAGGATAAAGCCTGAAGAACTTGATAGTCTTTTAGCTGCAGAGCTTCGTAACAATGGCATAGATCTGAATTATGAATATGGTGTTTCTAATATTTCCCAGGATACACTCATGTTTGCACATACCTCAAACAGGGAAAATTTACTTGAATCGAATTTTAAGACTAAACTGTTTCCTAATGACATTATAGGGAAAGCTAGTTTTCTATATCTTTATTTTCCTAACGAAACAGGCTATCTATTGAAGCAAAGCGCAATTACATTGGGATCATCCGGCGTTTTGATATTTATAATCCTGATTTGTTTCGGATATGCCTTGTTTATAATTATCAGGCAGAAGAAGATCAGTGAGATCAAGAATGATTTTATCAACAACATGACTCATGAGTTCAAGACACCAATTGCTACTGTTTCTCTTGCATGTGAAGCGCTCCAGGACCCTGAAATAAGAAAGATCCCTGAATTTCACGATCGATATCTGAGAATTATAAAGGATGAAAACAATCGATTAGGGACACAGGTCGAAAAGGTTTTGCAGATGGCGACCCTGGAGAAAGAAGACATTAAGCTCAAGAAAGATATTGTGGATGTTGAGGAGGTTATTTCGAAAGCACTGGATAATATCAATCTCCAGGTAGAGAAAAAGAAAGGTAATATTGAACTTGCTCTCAAAGCAAATGAGCACAAAGTTTATGCTGATAAAGTTCATTTAACTAATATTATTCACAACTTGTTGGATAACGCTAATAAATATTCACCTGCCAAACCTAAAATTTCTATTCAAACTTATAATTTGAATGGAGATGTGAGAATAAAAGTTTCTGACAATGGTATTGGTATGACCAGGGATACAATAGATAAAATATTTGAAAAATTTTACCGGGTTCCTACTGGCAACCTTCATGATGTAAAAGGTTTTGGTTTAGGATTAACCTATGTTAAAACCATGGTTAATGCACATGGCGGTAATATTATAGTAAAAAGTGAACCAGGAAAAGGAAGTACATTTGAAATAAGTTTACCACTATACAATGAGCAAATATAAATTACTTATCGTTGAGGATGATCCGAATTTAGGGCAGATCCTGAAAGAATATCTGGAAATCAAGGGTTTTGAAACTGACTTGTGCAGGGATGGAGAAGAGGGTTTAGAAGCCTATAAAAAGGAAGAGTATCATGCTTGTTTATTTGACATCATGATGCCAAAAATGGACGGGTTTACTCTGTTGGAAAAGATCCGAAAAATTGACAGAGATATTCCAGTGATATTTTTGACTGCAAAATCAATGAAAGAGGATACTCTTCATGGTTTAAGGATTGGTGCTGATGATTATATCACTAAGCCTTTTAGTATGGAAGAACTGTTGTTGAGACTTAATAATATTTTAAAAAGAAGCGGGGCATCTGAAATTGATTCGAGTTCAGAAGAAATGAAATTCGGAGATTTCGAATTCGACTATACCCAACGGATGCTAAACTTTAAGGGAAATACAACCAAGCTTACCACTAAAGAAGCTGAACTCTTAAAATTACTTGTTCAAAATAAAAATAAGACTTTAGACAGAAGTGTAGCGTTGAACAGAATATGGAAAGATGATTCCTATTTTAATGCCCGAAGTATGGATGTTTATATTGCTAAACTTCGTAAAATGCTTAAGCCAGACGATACAGTTCAGATTCTAACTGTTCATGGAGAGGGGTTTAAATTGATAGAATTGAAAGAATAGAGCAGAAAAAAAGAAAATCTTTTAAGGAGATATCCGAATAAATGTTAGTTTTGTAAGATATAAAACTGACATTATGATAAAAATTATTCCTTCAATATCGGTTATTAAAGGAAAGACAATTCGCCTGCAGCAGGGTAATTTTGACAAAAAAAGAGAATATGAGGCTTCTCCTTTGGATGTAGCCAAGCAATTTGAAGATGCCGGGTTGGATACAATTCACCTTGTAGATCTTGAAGGTGCTCAAAAAGGAACCCCGGTTAATTATGATACTCTGGAGCTAATAGCTTCTTACACAGATCTAAAAGTGAATTTTAGTGGAGGATTACACACTGATGGTGATGTAACTAAAGCTTTTGAGTACGGTGCTGTTTCTATTACTGCTGCGACGATTGCTGTTCTAAGGCCTGACCTATTTGCTCAATGGATAATCAGCTACGGAAGAGAGAAAATCATAATGGGTGCTGATGCACTTAAAGGTAAAATAGCAATCAGAGGATGGCAGACCAGCACCAAAACTGATCTCATCGAGCATATTGATTATTTTTATCGCCATAGTTTAAAGTATGTTAAGACAACAGATATTGCCAAAGATGGTATTTTAGAAGGACCATCAATACACCTTTATGAAAAAATACTTGAGCAGTTTCCTGATCTTAAGCTATTTGCTTCAGGTGGTGTTCGTTCAGTTGATGATATTCAAAAGCTTGAAGATATTGGGGTTTATGGTGTGTTCTTTGGAAAAGCTTTTTATGAGGACAGACTTAAATTAAAAGATCTTGAGAAATTTATATCCCGAAAAGTATAAAGATCAGATTAGTAAGAAATAAAAAAAAGGAGGTCATTAGGCCTCCTTTTTAGTTTATAATTATTTCAAGGATTATTCATTCCAACTCATTGGATAATTTTTATCGAAGTAATCCATTCCTTTTTTTGTCACATATAAAGGACCAAAAGTATCAAGCATTACAGCAATTTCGTGTGTTTCTTTGGCGCCGATACTCTTTTCTACTGTACCTGGGTGAGGTCCGTGTGGAAGCCCGCCGGGGTGCATCGTAAATGATCCTCTGTCAATACCCTTTCTACTCATGAAGTTACCTTCAACATAATATAACACTTCGTCAGAATCAATATTACTATGGTTATAAGGAGCAGGAATTGCTTCCGGGTGATAATCAAATAATCTTGGCACAAACGAGCAAATTACGAATCCTGCGGCCTGGAAGGTTTGATGAACCGGCGGCGGCTGGTGTATTCTTCCAGTAATGGGCTCGAAATCATGGATGCTCAACGCATAAGGATACAAACAACCATCCCAGCCAACTACATCAAGAGGACTGTTTTCGTAATAATAATTATGTAAGTATCCGTCTTTTTTTACTTTAATAAGATATTCGCCTTTTTCATCCTCATGTACAAGTTCCTCAGGTGGCCTGATGTCACGCTCACAGTATGGAGAGTGCTCAAGTAACTGTCCCATTTCATTTCTGTATCGTTTGACAGTTTCTATGGGGCTGTTTGACTCAATAATCAATAACCTTAATGGTTTGTCTTCCCAATCGAACTTATAAATCGTCGTTCTTGGTATTACTACGTAATCACCCGGCTTAACTTCAATTTTACCAAATTGAGAAATCAAAGTTCCGGAGCCGTCGTGGATGAACACGATTTCATCTGCTTCACCATTTTTGTAGAAGTAATCCATACTTCTTTCTTCAGGCATGCAGATGGACATTGAACAATCTTTATTTTTTAATAGAGTAAGTCTGGAATCTAAATAATCCTTACCGGTGGTTTTCAGTCCGGAAGTATTTAAATGTGTTTGAAGTAATGGAGATTCCTCTGGCATTTCTACCTTATAAGGCTCAGGATCTCCCACTCTAATAACTTTAGTAGGAGGATGCTTGTGATAAAGCAATGAATAAATTCCCGAAAAACCGATACTACTTACCAATTCTTCTTCATACAAAGAACCGTCAGGCTGTCTGAATTGAGTATGCCTTTTATGAGGTATATCTCCCAATTTGTAATAGTAAGACATAATTAGGGGTTAGTTGTTGTTTAATATATCAATATAAAGTTACAATTTATCATTAAGCTTTTCAGCCTCTGGCAATAGTTTTAAAGCAGTTTGTAATGATTCGTTCATTTGATTGATAACAGGGTAATAACCATCACCACGCCAGATATTTCTACCAATCTGTGCTTTAATATGTAACTTAATTAAGTCAGATGCTTCTATTACTTCTGCATCTTTTACTTCCATTTCCGAATTTTGGGCTTTAATGATTAGCTCGTTAATCATTTTGTCAGAGACTTCGTAGTCATTAATGAATTTTCCGAGTCCCATTTTTTTGATCTCTGCCCTGTTTTCTTCAAGGTAAGAGATAACGTATGAAGAAAGAATATTTTTATAAATCAAGTTATTTAAAACTTCAGCTGTATTGGTAGTATCTAATGGAACAAATACATCTGGCATAATGCCTCCGCCTCCATAGACGATCCTGCCATGCAGCGTTTTGTATTCTAATGAATCATTTAATTGGGTACTATCAGGAGAAAAGAATTCACCATTTTCATACCGGTCCATTATATCATTCGTGTATTCGGAATTATCGCTATATGGTTTTTGAATGGATCGTCCGCTTGGTGTGTAATACCTTGATATGGTTAACCTGATAGTACTTCCATCCTTCAATCTTATCGGGCTTTGAACCAGCCCTTTACCAAAACTCCTTCTTCCAACTATCAATGCTCTATCATTATCTTGTAAAGCACCAGCGACTATTTCTGAAGCTGAAGCACTACCTTCATCTATCAGTACAATAACCGGCATATCTTTAAATAACCCTTTTGAAGTAGATTTATATTCATCATCGTATGAATCAATCCGGCCATCTGTATAGACAATCATTTTGTCCTCTTCGAGAAACTCGTCTGCCATATTTACTGCCGAACTCATGATTCCCCCGGGGTTTCCCTGAAGATCTACAATGAGATTTTTGACTCCTTTCATCTTCAATTCCCTTACCTTCTTTTCAAACTCATTATACGTTTCAAGTCCGAAGCGAGTAACCTTTATATAGCCTGTAGAATCGTTTATTTTATAGCCAGACTCAACTGTATATTGAGGTATTTCATCTCTTTCAATAGTAAAATCAAGAAGACTGGATTTTCCATTTCGTTTGATGCCTAAGGTCACTTCTGATCCTTTTTCTCCTCTTAATAGTTCAAAAACATCACGATTGGTTAAGCCTGTTCCGGCAATAGTATCACCGTCAACAGTCACTATTTTGTCACCTGAAATAATTCCAGCTGATTCAGAAGGCCCACCAATTAATGGAGCCACAACAGTGAGAGTGTCATTTAGTATTGTAAATTCAATTCCGATTCCTTCGAAAGCACCCTCAAATTGTGATTTTGTTAATTCTGCATCCTGTTTGGGGATATATACACTATGTGGATCCAGATCTGAAAGTATGGCCTGTATTGCCTTTTCTGATAACTCATCTTCGTTAACATCATCAACATAATGCTTTTGAATGTGTGCCATCACTTCCCTCACTTTGTCACCCATTAATTTCGGCTTAAAGCTGATTGGTGTTGAGTCGCTACTACTTAATGTAGTACCCATAAACATCCCCGCTACCACTGCAATTGCTAGGTATATCGGAAGCCTGACAAATTTTTTATTTCTTGACTTATTCTCCTTAAGCATATATATTTAATTCTAAAGCACTATAACAAATCTACATATTTAGTAAATATTTAACGCATTCAAACCACAACAGTTTGTTAAAGAGGTGACTTAAGTCAGTTATTTATCTATATTATACATTATCTTTGCAAAATAATGGACTACAAAATATACAAGTATAAGACTTTAAATGAATTAGTAGGAGCAAATCATATTTTTGCTTCAATTCTTAATGACTTCGGTATCAGGTTTTATGAATATCCTGAACTTACCCTTGAGGAAGTATGTAAGAACCGGGGGCTTTTAATTGAAAAAGTCATCAGTCAGCTTGAGAAATATAAGGATGACAACAGTATAGAGTCTTTAAAGCTATTTACCTTACCTGTAGATCTTATTATTGAATATTTAAAACACGCTCATCATATTTTTATTAAAAGAAGGTTGCCTTATATATCAAGTCTTCTTAGAGGAGCTGAAAAAGTTAAGCCTGAACACGAACAGATCATTCAGGATCTGAAATTCGTTTATCCCATATTTGTCGAAGATTTTATTCACCATATTTATCAGGAAGAGGACACACTTTTTACTTATATAACCAAACTTCAAAAAGTAGTTTCCGGAGATCTTCCTGCTGCTAAGTTGTTTTTTGAATTGGAGAAACATTCCGTTAGAAAATATGCTGTTGATCACGAGATTCATGAAGATGAGCTTGAGGGACTTAAGAAGATTACTAACAATTTTGATTTGAAAGATCAAAGTGACATTCACATGAATGTAATCATGAAAGAATTGCAGTCTTTTGAAAAAGAATTGAAGATCCACGCGTCAATAGAAGATGAAATTCTTTTTCCAAAAGCCTTGATGCTGGAAAAGGAAGTTAAAAAAATGCTTTCCGATAATAAAGGGTCAAACTGATCTATGGCGAGAATTTTAGCTGTCGATTATGGAACTAAACGGGTTGGCCTCGCAGTAACTGACCCATTAAAAATAATTGCAACCGGCCTGGATACAGTTCATTCAAAAGACGTTGTAGATTATTTAAAAAATTACCTTTCTAAAGAAGACGTCGAAGCATTTGTGGTTGGAGTTCCATATAAAGAAGATGGATCACCGACAAACAACACCCAGCACTGCAAAGGATTTATTACTACTCTCAAAAAGCAATTTCCCGGAATGCCTGTTTATGAAGTGGATGAAGCTTTTACTTCGGTCAGGGCTATGGAATCTATGATTGCTGCCGGATCTAAAAAAAAGGATAGAAGAAAAAAGAAAACATTGATAAGGTAAGTGCCGTATTGATACTTCAAGAATACCTTGAGTCTGTATCTTAACTATTTGAGGTATTTTGAGTAGATTTGCAGCTTTAAAATGAAAAGGTACTTATGATTTATCCGATTGTTGCATACGGACACCCGATTTTAAAGAAGAAAGCAGTAGATATAGAAAAAGGCACTGATATTAAAGAGCTTGTGGAAGACATGTTCGAAACAATGTATTCTGCAAGTGGAGTTGGTCTTGCTGGTCCTCAGATTGGCAAAGGTTTAAGAATCTTTGTTGTAGATGGAGAGCCTATGGAAGATGAGACCACTGAAGGCTTTAAAAAAGCTTTTATTAATCCTGAAATTATTGATGAAGATGGAGATGACTGGGCTTTTGAAGAAGGTTGTCTTAGCATTCCCGGAATTCGTGAAGATGTATATCGTCCAGAAACAGTTACCATAAAATATTTCGATGAAGACTGGAATGAACACACTGAAACGTATGAAGGTGTCGCTGCCAGGATAATTCAGCACGAATATGATCACATAGAAGGAGTATTATTTACCGACTACCTTAGTGGGTTGAAAAAAAGGCTTTTAAAAGGAAAGCTTAATAATATTTCAAAAGGAAAGGTCAAAGTTGGTTACAGAATGAAATTTCCTTCATTAAAATAAAATTCAAAGGGAGCTAATTGCTCCCTTTTTTTATTTTCTACTTTCTGCCTGTTCTATTCGGGTTCTTTCTGAATCCTCTGATGAATCTGTGGAAGTTGAATCATCGGGGTCATCCTGATCTTCATTTTTAAGCATTTTTAATTCCTCGTCTAATTCGTCCCAGTCGTCAAATTCAAGTTTTTCAATGTCTTCGGATTTATCGGATTTATCAGTGATTAAACCATAGGTCATTATTATGTTCGTCAACATAATTACATAAAGTAAAATTCCCGGTCTGAATTCTTCGAAAGTAAATTCAGCTGGGATGCTAAAGAATAATAATATTGTTATTAACCCTCTTGGAGTGACAAAGAACGCAGGTTTTAAAGATCTGTTAGAAAAGATTTTTAATAGTGGCCACCTGATTATATAAGTTGCCAATATAATGATCAAACTTACGATTGCAGTCTGAAGACTAAGAAGTGTGTCAAGTTTCAATGTCATTCCAAAAATGACGAAGAAAAATGTTCTAACTACAAAGGCAGTTTCAAGTGTTACTAAATGGAGGTCTTCGAGGGCTTCATTTAGTTTCTTCTCATTAGTGAGCCTTTTAAACCAACCTCTGAAAAATAATTTATGGTTGTTTAATATCAGACCGAACAACAAAATTATAATCAAACTAGATAGTTTGTAGTATTTACCTACAGAATATAGAAGGATCAAAAATGATATAAGCAAAAATAATTTTACTTTGGAATCCAGTTTTTGGATGAGATAAACTAATGCATACCCTAAAATAACTGAAAGTATTACTGTTAAGGTAATATTACTTGATATATCAACAAATACTTCTTTAGCATCGCTGGCATGTGCATTACCAATGATAAAATAAAAAACCATGATGCCGAGAATATCTGAAAAGGTAGCTTCGTAGATCAGAAACTCTTTTTTGGAACCAATTAAATTGGCAACACTAGGTATAATGATTGAACTACTCATTACTGAAAGAGGCACGGAGTATAATACCGCATTTAACATATCCATTTCCAGGAAATACACCAGGATATAGGCAATAGCAAAGCAGGTGACTCCAAGGCTGATAAAAGCCACAAGGAAGGAGTTTGTTATTAATTTAAGTTTATCACGGCCTAGTTTCAGATCCAGAGCTGCTTCAAGTACAATCATGATCAAACCAAGAATTCCGAGTATCTCTAGAGTCTTGAATAGAATGTTCTCAATATCAAGACCGATATATTTAAGTCCCTGATTAATTCCAATTCCGGTTAAAATCAATAATATTACACTTGGAATATTAGTTTTTTGACTCACTATATTAAATAAATAGGAGACAATAATTATCACTGAGGCAGCGATAACAAGAATATAAGGTGATAATTGGTTTAACTCTTCCATGTAGTATATTTTACAACAATCCTGAAAATTAAAGTTTCAGGTTGCATTCAAATTATTAAATTAACGATAACTTTAGATATTTTATATAATAAAATTTGACCTTTATGGCCAAAATCAAAAAGTTTGGAACTTTTGGTGGTGTTTTCACCCCATCCATTTTAACTATTTTAGGTGTTATAATGTATCTGAGGTTACCAATGATAGTCGGTTCTGCCGGACTTTGGTACACTCTCGGTATTATTTTAGTAGCACATATTATTTCAGCCAGTACAGGACTAAGTGTTTCTTCCATTGCGACAGATAAAAAAGTTGAAGCAGGAGGAACATATTATATAATAAGCCGAAGTCTGGGATTACCTATCGGTGGTACTCTAGGGCTCGCACTTTTTGTAGGATTGTCATTTAGTACCTCTCTGTATTTGATCGGTTTTAGTGAAAGTTTACTTTCTTATTTCGATCTGCCTACTGACAAAAATACCATCCGGCTTGTAGGAAGTATAGCCTTATTTACGGTAACAGCGATTACTTTTATTAGTACGTCCTTAGCAATAAAATCACAGTTCTTTATAATGGCAGCAATTGGATTATCCTTGTTGTCAATATTTATTGGAAACGATGCTCACGAAACATCCAAGCCACTTTTTGAACCCTTCAGCGGAGAAACCAGTATCATGCTTCTTTTTGGTATCTTCTTCCCTGCTGTTACAGGTTTTGAGGCTGGTGTGTCTATGTCAGGGGATTTACAAGATCCGAAAAAGTCAATTCCTGTTGGTACAATATCCGCAATCGTATTTGGACTGATTGCCTATATAATCATTGCAACTTTTTTCGCTTTTACAGTCGATGGCGAAGCTTTAAAAAACAATCCAAATGTACTTTTTGAAATTGCATGGATACCTGAATTGGTAATCGCTGGTGTTTGGGGAGCAACGATCTCTTCTGCATTGGGAAGTATATTGGGGGCTCCGAGAATCCTTCAGGCTACGGCGATTGATAAAATCACATGGAAATGGTTTGCAAAAGGTACCGGCGAAGCAAATGAACCAAGGAATGCTCTAATCCTGACTTTTATAATTGCTGAATTAGGGATTTTGATTGGAGAACTGGATGTGATCGCACGAATTGTCTCGATATTCTTTATTACCACTTATGGTTTTATCAACCTCAGTTGTGCATTTGAAAAACTAACCAGTGCTGATTTCAGGCCTCAATTCAAAACTCCGGCCTGGGTAAGTATCTTAGGTGCACTTGCCTGTTTAATAGTCATGATTCAACTTGACCTGCCTGCAATGATTGGCGCTGTGGTTCTATTAGGCGGAATATATGTTTATTTCAGGAGAAAGCAGATGGTTCTTGAAAGTGGGGACTCATGGAGTGGTGTTTGGTCTTCACTGGTGAAAAGTGGATTACAAAACCTTACTCAAAAGCAAGAGCATTATCGCAACTGGAGGCCAAACAGTCTTGTTTTTTCAGGCGATGAAGTTCAAAGAAAGCATTTAATTGAGTTTGGGACCGCTATTAGCGGAAGACTCGGCATAATGACTGCCTTTGAATTAAAAGAAAAAGGAGACGCCTTAAGAATAAGCAGTGAGGGTGAATGGAAAGATATTGCAGATACAGGCAATGGTTATTTTAAATATACTGTCGACTGCAAAAAGATTTATGATGGAATGGAAGGTCTCATCAGGGTTTATGGCTTTTCAGGAGTAAGGCCTAATACTGTTTTGATGGGATGGACTGCAGATGAGAGCAATAAGGAAGATTTCAGGCAGTTAGTTCAGACAATTCATAAGGAAGACCTAAATGGAATCTGGCTGAATTACGATAAGGAAAAAGGCTTTGGAAGGAAAAAATTTATCGATTTGTGGTGGAAAGGAAAAGGCAAGGGACTTACTTTCCATTTCAGTCTGCTAAGACATTTACAAAGCTCTCCTGATTGGAAAGACGTTAGAATCCGTGTTCTTGCCATTAGTCAGACTGCCGATCAGGATGAAAAGTTATATTCCCTGTTAAAAAGTACCCTGGAAAAGTTCCGTCTGGATTATAAAATCAAGATCATTGATAATTCCCTGGAAAATGGTCCTGTACCAGAAATAATGGAGCGGGAATCCAAAAATGTAGATCTTGTTATAGTGGGCCTTGATGAGGATGAAATTGATAAAGAAGAACATTTTATTAAAAACCATCTTTTATCAAACAGGCTCGGAACCAGTATCCTTACTCTTCCATCAGAAAAATTTGAAACAATCGCTATTGATAGCCTGACTACTAAGCGAGCACCTGTTTCTGAGGAAAAAAATTATCTTGTTGAATTGCCAAGACTGCTTCCAACTCGATATGAAAATATTAATTCTGATGTGATGCTCATTGATAAACACGGGTTAAAAGAACTCGATGTTTTCTTTGCAAAAGGAATAGGAGAGCTTCACGGAAACTACAATGAATATATTCACAAGTGGGAAAAGCAGGTTAATTCAATCAAGGATCATCTGAAAAAGGTAAAATCTACAGATGCTGATTATCGTGCTCAAAAGCAGCTTATTAAAATCAAAAACGATTTTTACTACCACAGTAAAGAAATTCTGGAACAATTATCAGAAGATGGATTACAAAATAACGGTCAGCGAATGGAGGTGGCCGTCAATTGGTACCTTGATAAACTAAAACAAGATATCGAACGAACTCCTCAAAACATTTCTGTAACCTTTAAAACTGAGGATGTAAAGATTAATAAGGGAGATTCTTTTGGACTGAGGGTATATAAAAGATGGTTAAGTATAAAGCGAAGTATGGGCGTCCAATCGATCAACAGGAAAGTATTGTTCCGCAAGACAGTTGAGTTTGCACTATACGGACAGTGGCAAAGATATCTATCAGGCTGGTTGTCTGAGGTAAAAAGATATGAGAGAGATAATTTAAAGAATATCCGGGGTTACCTGATTGGTATAGACCAGGCATTACAAAAGCTTCATATTAAGATTGATCAGGAAAAGAATGAAGAAATAGATATTGAGGCACTTCTTCAACCTGTTTATGATCAATTGGATAAAATGAAAGAGGTTGAACAAAAACAATATGAAAAGCTTCAAAACAGGTTAAGGTTACTCTGGAGAAAGATGACTCAGGAACTGGCTTTCAATCTGTCGAAGCTTAATGTAAAACCACTTTTATCAAATCTTGCAAAACGCCAAAAGGTTTATCAAAATATTGAAGTTAATAATAGAAACTTCAGCAGTTCAACCTATGAGGAGTTGAGTTGGTACATTGGCGCTCTAAATCTTGAAGTTCAACTCAATAGCTTTAAATATAGGGTTCGACAAGAAATAATGGAGTTTATAGAGGCTCTGGAGAATGATACTAAACACCATCTCATCAGGCCAGCAGAAAAATTAAAGGCTGAAATTGAAGAATCATCTGAAGAGGTTGGTAACGATGTCGAGTTAAAACTAAAGTTTGAAGGTCATTCAGCAATGGACCTGGAAACCCGTTTTTCTGCTGTTTCAGAAACTATAACGGATTTATTCAGACAATTACCCGAGGAAAGTGAAGTATTAAAAACCGGTCATCTGTCGCAGGACAGAAAGTTTACAGGTGAGCCGGAACCTGTTACGATTGAAGTAAAAAGGATTTCCGAGTTTTTGATCGACTCAAAGCTCATCGTTCCAGCTCAGCAAGAGGTAGTTCAATTTGAGCAGGTGATCATAAAGTATAATAATGCATTTAAAGACCTTGTAAATCACACTAACTATCAACATGATTTTATTTTAACAAATAATAAACTAAGTGAGGATAAGGAAGAAAAGGAAAAGGCGGTTCTGGATCAATCCGCAAGGTTGATAGAGCAAGACGTTGAAAAGTTAAAAGAAGAGATCAACAACGCAACACGTAAAATAAAAGCAGATCTTGAAGAAGCACTTGACCCGCTTTCTGTATTTATTTTATCCGCAAATACAGAAGACTATAAACAGTTTATTGTTGATTATAAGAATAAACAAGTAAGAGGTAAATTCACTGAATGGTCTGAGAAATTAGCTACAACCGCCCAGGAAAAGCTTACCAGGTTACTGTATTCTAAAAGTAAAGGTGTTATTTTGGCGAAAAGCATTGTTGCTAATGGACAGGATTTTTATACAGTCTCTTCAGTCTTGTCATTTGTTGAAAAAATTAGTCCTGATAGAAAGATCATTGGTAAACTACCGGTTTATTATCAAAATCTGTTTAGCGGTCGATCTTTTGTGAGTGGGGATTTCTGGGTAGAAAGACCTGAAGAAATGGCTGTGGCAAATCAGGCATATAAAAGACATCAAAAAGGGCTTTCTGGAGGCCTGATCATACTGGGTGAACGAAATGCTGGTAAAACAGCTTTAGCCAGGCAAATAGCCAACAAATTTTTTAGTCATAAGCATACCTACCACTTAAGGCCTATGGCTGATGGCACTTCTTTAGTTAAGACATTTGAAAAATCTCTAAGAGACGTAACTGGTTTTAATGGCAATGCTGAAAGAATTTTTCAATCGATGCCTCATGGTTCTGTATTAATGATCTGCGACCTTGAGCTGTGGTGGACACGTAAAGAAGGTGGTATGGAAGTGATCGACCTTATAACAAATGCAATTGATAAATATTCTGAAAAGATATTTTTCATGATCAATTGTAATCCGTATTTCTATAGATTAATGATCAACCAAAGAGATTTTAATAAGTATTTTCTTAATGAATTATACTGTAAACCATTTGATGCCGAAGAGATCAAGCATTTATTATTATTGAGACATCGAAGCAGTGGGATTAAGTTTACCTGGAAAGGTAGAGAAGAAGATGAGATCTCTGAAATGAGACTTGCGTCCTTGTTTAATGCGTACTTCGATTATTCTAACGGCGTACCTGGTATAGCTCTAAAATCATGGTTAGCCAATATTTCAGCAGCTACTGATCGCAAAATTGAAATCCAGACTCCGGACAAAACAGGTTTTAAAATATTGTACAATATAACCGATGAAGACCTGTCTTATCTCCAGCAATTTGTGCTGCATAAGAGATTAAGCGTAAACAGAATGGCTAAGATAATGTTCAATGACAGACAAAACTGCCTAATCAAACTGGACAATCTTAAAAGACAGGGACTGGTACAGGAAAAGAATAATAAAATCTTTGGGGTAAACAGTCATGTTGAACATTTTATCATTCAGGTATTAAGAGAAAAAGAATTTATTTAAGATGAATTATATTTTAATATTCGTAATAGCTTGGGGTGCTTTTCGCCTAATCAACAAGATAGTGAGACTGATCTATGGCCAAACGGACAAAAAGATTTATTTCAGCTTGAATCTGGCGTATCTTGAATTGATCTTTTACACGAGCTTTTTCTTTTTCCTGGTATGGAAATTCACTATCCAGTTTAGAGAAATTCCGTGGTCTTTTAGTGTTCCAATCATTCTGTTGATAGTCTTAATCCTTTGGTATGTACACCGAATCGCATTAATGGGAGTTCTTTTCAGATATCATTTTAATTTTAAGTTAGGAGAGGGCATAAAAACAACTCATCTTGATGGAAAGCTGGTCGGTATGTATCTATTATTTGTAATTATAGAGACCAATCAGGGTGACCGGGTTAAGATTTCTTATGATCAGATATTAAGCAATTATATTTATAAAAAGCAAAGTGCAGAATATAAAAACCGTAATCTGGTTAAGCTTTTTGTTGAAGCTGATTCTTTTCAAACGCTACAAAATAGAATCAGTGAAATAAAAGATTATACTCTATCACTTCCCTATATTTTAACAAAGCATAATCCAACAATTACTATCGTAGATGAAAAAGAGGGTATTTATGAGTTGGAATTAGTTGTTCATACTATCAATGACCGTGCGGCTAAAATACTTGAGGCAGCATTGGAAGATAAATTTAATCTACCATCAGTAAAACAATAATCAGTAAGACTAAAGGAATACCGTAATATTTCAAGACGAGTAATCTGTTTTGTCTTTCTGCCCACCATAAAGCTCTCCAGGGCTCAATTAACCCAAGAACAATACAGAAGGCTAAAAAATAGATCGTAATTTTTATTACCAATAAAAAAAAGGTTGTATCCATTATTTAAAGATACAACCTTTTTCAATTTCTGAATATTTATATTAAAGTTTACGAGCGATCTCTTTTTCTTCAAAGCCTTCAATTACATCACCAACTTTAATGTCGTTGTAATTTTTAATGCTCATACCGCATTCGTAACCTTTCTTAACTTCTCCTACATCATCTTTGTATCGCTTAAGCTGATCGATATCTCCGGTGTAGACCACAATACCATCACGGATAAGTCTGATCTGGTTGTTTCGCTTCACATAGCCTTCAGTAACCATACAACCTGCAACAGTACCAACTTTAGATATTTTAAAGATCTCTCTAACCTCTACAGTACCGGTAATAACCTCTTCAACAGTAGGAGCAAGCATTCCTTCCATCGCATCCTTAACGTCATTAATTGCGTCGTAGATAATAGAGTATAGTCTGATTTCAATTTCTTCAGTTTCTGCAATTCTTCTTGCTCCACCAGATGGTCTAACCTGGAAACCAATTACAATTGCATCAGAAGCAGAAGCCAATAGCACATCTGATTCAGAGATCTGACCTACACCTTTATGGATGATGTTTACTGCAATCTCTTCAGTAGACAATTTCAATAAACTATCAGAAAGTGCCTCAACAGAACCGTCCACGTCACCTTTAACAATAATGTTAAGTTCTTTAAACGATCCGATAGCCAATCTACGACCAATTTCATCAAGAGTAATGTGCTTGCGGGTTCTTAGAGTTTGCTCACGGAGAATCTGAGATCTCTTATTAGCAATTTCTCTTGCTTCCCTGTCAGTTTCCATCACATTAAATCTGTCTCCAGCCTGAGGTGCTCCATCCAGACCAAGTACAAGTACTGGCGTTGAAGGACCAGCTTCATCAAGCTTTTTACCTCGGTGATCAAACATGGCTTTAACCTTACCGAAATGACTTCCGGCAAGTAATACATCACCTATCTTAAGAGTGCCGGCCTGAACCATCACTGTGGCAACATAACCACGGCCTTTATCAAGAGAAGCCTCTACAACAGTACCAACAGCTGATTTTTCAGGGTTAGCTTCAAGTTCCAGAAGTTCTGCTTCCAGAAGAACTTTTTCTAACAGGTCTTCAATACCCTGACCAGTTTTGGCAGATATTTCCTGACACTGATATTTACCACCCCAATCTTCAACCAATACATTATTATTGGCTAATTCTTCACGAATTTTATCCGGGTTGGCGTTTGGTTTATCAATTTTATTTATTGCTATTACAATAGGTACGCCTGCAACCTGAGCGTGATTTAATGCCTCTTTAGTCTGCGGCATCACGTTATCATCAGCAGCAACTACGATAATTGCAACGTCTGTGATTTTTGCACCTCTGGCACGCATCGCTGTAAATGCTTCGTGACCTGGTGTATCAAGGAAGGCAACACGCTTACCGCTTTCTGTCATTACATCATAAGCACCGATGTGCTGAGTAATACCTCCAGCTTCGCTTTCAGTCACTTTAGAGCTTCTGATAAAGTCAAGTAAAGATGTTTTACCGTGGTCAACGTGACCCATTATCGTAACGATCGGAGCTCTTGATTCAAGATCCTCTTTGCTATCTTCTTCTTCAACGACATCAGTTTCTTCCTCATCAGAAGAGAATTTAACTTCGTATCCGAATTCGTCTGCTATAATAGTAATTGTTTCAGCATCCAGTCTCTGGTTGATCGAAACGAACATTCCAAGTGACATACATGCACTGATAATATCATTTACGCTGATATCCATTAGAGAAGCAAGGTCGTTAGCCGAAATAAATTCGGTAACCTGCAATACTTTTGCTTCATCCTGCTCTTGCTGTTGCTGTCTTTCAGCAGCTTCAGCTTTGGCAGACCTCTTTTCTCTTCTGTATTTTGAACCTTTACCTTTATCTCCTGCTTTACCACCACTTAGTTTAGCCAGTGTTTGTTTGATTTGCTCCTGAATTTCAGCTTCAGTAGGCTCCTCCTTTTTAACAGGTTTTTTGCGGCCTTTATCTCCGCGTTTATTTTGGTATCTACCTCTTCTCTCCTGATTTCCTCCTTGTCCCTGAGGAGAATCTTTAGAGATACGCTTACGTTTCTTCTTCCTTCTTTCTTTTTTATCATCAGAAGAAGCTACAGGTTTACCTTTAGATTTTTTCTTTTTCTCAGGAAGATCAATTTTACCAACTACTGTAAGACCCTTAAGCTGGTCAGCTTTACCATGAATCTTACTTTCCTTATCTTCCTTATCCTCTTTTTTGTCGGATTTCTTCTTGCTTTCAGAATCATCAGACTTTTTACCTTCTGCCTTTGGCTTTTTAGGTTTGTCTTTCTTTTTGTCTTTTGATTCTTTTTTATCCTGAGGAGCTTTCTCTTCTTTTTTACCCTTAGGCTCTTCTTTTTTAGCCTCTACTTTCTTTTCTTCTTTCTTAGGCTCCTCTTTTTTAGCTATAGGCTCCTCTTTTTCCGGAGCTTTTTCAGCTGGCTTTTCTTCTTTTTTAGCTTCGGCTTTAGGTTCCTCTTTCTTAGGCTCCTCTTTTTTCTCTTCTTTCTTAGAAGATTTTGCCTTGTTCACAGATTCGAGATCAATCTTATCTACAACCTTAATGCCTTTTAGTTTATGAGATTCAGATGAAACCTTTTCAGAAGACTCTTCTTTTTTATCAGAGGTGTCTTCTTTCTTCTTTTCATCGGTAGAATCTTCACCTTCAGCAGCTTCAGGGGCCGACTTCTTTTCCAAGGGAACATTTTTGATGAAAATTTCCTCTTCATCATCGTCAGAAGTTTCCGGCGTAGTGGTCTCGTCTTTGTAAGTAATCGTTTCGTTCTTGGCTTCGTCCTTTCTTTTTGCGCCAATTTTCAAACCGGACGCTTCTTCTTTTTCTTGTGCAGAAGCCTCAAATTCCTTAGCCAGCAAATTAAACTGTTCCTGAGTAATCTTGCTGGTAGGTTTACTTTCGACTTCATGTCCTTTAGTACCCAAAAACTCCACAACTGTAGATATACCTACATTGAGTTTTCTGGCTACCTGGTTTAAACGCATGGTTTTTTCTTCTGCCATATATTAATTTTTCCCTTTTCTCTAAGTCGTTGTTTTTATGACCCCTAATAAACTAAAATACAAAAATAGCGAAAGATCGGCGATAAGCCATTTTTATTTATTCGAATTCTTGTTTTAGAATACTGTAAATATTGTCAACTGTTTCTTCTTCGAGGTCTGTTCTACTTAAAAGTTCACTTTTAGGTACTGCTAAAACACTTTTAGCTGTATCTAAACCAACTTTTCTTAAAATGTCAATGATCCAAGCTTCTATTTCGTCAGAAAATTCTTCAAGCTTCACATCTTCTTCATCTTCACCGACCATTTCACGGAATACATCAATCTCAAGACCAACTAGTTTGGATGCCAACTTAATATTTTGACCTCCTTTACCAATTGCTAATGAAACCTGATCAGGCTTTAAATAAACAGATACTCTTGAGTTTTCTTCATCGATTTCCATAGTGGAAATTTTTGCAGGACTCAATGCTCTGGCTATATAAAGCTCTTTATTATCAGTGAAGTTGATCACATCAATATTTTCATTCTGTAATTCTCGAACAATACTGTGGATTCGTGATCCTTTCATACCAACGCAGGCACCGACCGGATCAATTCTATCATCATAAGACTCAACAGCTACTTTCGCTCTTTCGCCTGGTTCACGAACTACATTTTTTATTGTTATAAGTCCATCATAAACTTCTGGAACCTCATTTTCAAACAATCTTTCCAAAAATACAGGAGAAGTTCTGCTCAAAATGATCTTAGGATTACTATTGATCATTTCTACACGATCTACAACCGCTCTGACAGTTTCGCCTTTACGAAATCTGTCTTTTGGAATCTGCTCGTTTTTAGGAATCGATAATTCGTTCCCCTCTCCATCTATTAAAAGAACTTCCCTGTTAAGAATCTGGTAAACTTCTCCAGTGATCATCTCATTTAGAAGTTCTTTATACTTATTAAAGATAAGATCTTTCTCCAGGTCCTTAACTTTTTGTATAAGAGTCTGGCGAGCTGTCATTACTGCTCTGCGACCAAAATCCTCAAGTTTTATTTCTTCAGCTGTTTCTTCTCCTATTTCAAAGTCAGCTTCTATTTTTCTCGCTTCTGATAAAGGAATTTTATCCGGATCCCAGATATCTTCAGAATCATCGTCAACGATAATTCGCGTACGCCAAATTTCAAGGTCTCCCTTGTCCACGTTAATGATAATATCAAAGTTTTCGTCAAGATCATACTTCTTCCTGATCATAGTTCTGAAAACATCTTCCAGAATTCTGATCATAGTTGGTCTGTCTATGTTCTTCTGCTTCGCGAATTCGGCAAACGATTCAATTAAAACTGATGAGTTCATTATCGTTACTACTTAAATGTTATTAATATTTTAGTTTCCTTAATATCCGAAAAATTGATCTTAGTATCCTCTTTTAGATCAGGTTTAACTTTTCTTCCTTTAATAATTTTAGGTTCAGGTGAAAGAATAATTCCATCATCTTCTACCTTGCTTAACGAACCTTCTATAATTTTTTCATCCTCATTCAGGGTCACTTTAACAGATCTTCCGATGTTCTTTTTATATTGTCTCTCAAGTTTAATCGGAAAATCTACGCCTGGAGATGAAACTTCAAGTCTGTAAGGGCCATCGAACAAATTATCGAAATCTTCATCTGCTCCTAACTGACGGCTTACTGAGGCACAAGTGTCAATATTTAACCCTTCGTCACTGTCTATCAATACGATAACTTTTTGTTGTTGTTCATTACCTTTAGTGATAATGTCAACAATATAGTGACTTTCATCTGGTAAATACTTTTCAACAAATGTGGTTATTTTATCTTTCATCATATTTTCAAAAAAACCATAATAAAAGAGGGGACTCGATTGTCCCCTCATTACATTGGTCTAAAATCTCTGCAAATATAGATATTATTTTTGTCAAACTCAATACTTTGATTCCATTAAACCAATCTTTTATGTCTACGTTATGGTTTAAAAGTTTATACATTACAAAACCTTTTTAACTATCTTTGCGGCATGCAAGACAAATTGAAAGTTTATAATACGCTAACTCACGATAAAGAGGTATTTGAACCTTACAACGCTCCATATGTTGGAATGTACGTCTGTGGACCTACAGTATATAATGATGTACACTTAGGCAATGTCAGAACTTTTTTAAGCTTTGATGTGATGTATCGCTATTTAATTCATTTAGGATATAAAGTACGGTATGTCCGAAATATTACTGATGTTGGTCACCTCGAGAATGATGCCGACGAAGGAGAGGATAAAGTAGCTAAAAAGGCAAAGCTGGAAAATTTAGAACCAATGGAGATCGTTCAAAGGTATACCAATGGCTTCCATGATGTATTAAGAAGTTTTAATATCCTTCCGCCAAGTATTGAACCAACAGCCACCGGTCATATTGTCGAACAGATTGATATGACCAGAAAACTCGTAGAAAAAGGTCTTGCATATGAAGTGAATGGATCTGTATATTTTGATGTTGAAAAATATAATAAGGAACACAACTATGGTATCCTGTCTAAAAGAAAGATAGAAGATCTTATGGATAGTGGCAGATCATTAGATGGACAGGATGAGAAAAGAAATAAGATCGATTTTGCATTATGGAAAAAAGCATCTCCTGAGCATATAATGCGATGGGAGTCACCTTGGGGATTAGGATTTCCGGGATGGCATATGGAATGCTCGGTAATGAGTACTAAATATCTTGGAAATAAATTTGATATTCATGGTGGCGGAATGGATTTGAAATTCCCTCATCACGAATGTGAAATCGCTCAATGTGTTGGAGCAAATGAAGAATCACCTGCTAAATACTGGCTTCACACAAATATGCTGACTGTTAATGGTCAGAAAATGAGTAAAAGCTTAGGCAATAGTTTCCTACCCAGGGAGTTATTCACCGGTGATCATAAATTACTGGATCGTGGATATAGCCCGATGACTGTCAGGTTTTTTATGCTGCAGTCTCACTATGCTTCCACACTTGATTTTAGTAATGAAGCATTACTTGCAGCTCATAAAGGATACAAGAAAATGATCAATGGGTTGAAGGTTGTCAATGAATTAACATTTGAGGCAGGAGAAGAGGATGATAAAGTAAAGAATACAGTTGAAAAGATCATCCAAAATATTTACCGCGCCATGAATGATGATTTCAATACTGCATTGGCTATCGGACAACTTTTTAATTTATTGAAGAAGATCAATTCAATATATACCGGGCAGTTGAGTTCGGGAGCCTTAGGAGAAGAACTTTTTAATAAAATGCTGAAGGTTTATCGCGAGATGGTGACTGATGTGTTGGGCTTTAAGGAAGAAAAGGTAAATAATACGGAGGAACTTATTGATGGCCTTCTGGAAATTTATAAAAAAGCGAAAGAAGAAAAAGAATACGATAAGGTTGATGAGATCAGGGCGATGCTAAAATCGGCTGGCGTTGTTGTTAAGGATATGAAACATAAAATTGACTGGGCTTACGATGAACAATAAAAATTTTTTAAATACAGTATTTTCCTTGTCAGTACTCAGCTTATTAATTTTTTTAGTTAGTTGTGACACCGAAACAAGCAATGAAGAAGTTCGAGAAGAGATAAGGAATATTTATGTTCCTGACTTTAATGAAGATTCTGCATATCATTATATTGAAAAGCAAGTTTCTTTTGGGCCGAGAGTTCCCGGAAGTGAATCTCATGAAAAAACTGCAGAATATCTGAGTAACAAGCTTGAAGAATTTGGCGCTAAAGTTACCCAACAGGACTTTACAGCAGAAAATAATTCGGGAGAACAGTTTGACTTCATTAATATCATCGGAGAGTTTAATCCACGAGCTCAAAAAAGAATTTTACTGGCAGCACATTGGGATACCCGAATATTTGCTGATAAAGATAGTGCCAGGCAGTCAGAAGCAATCGATGGTGCTAATGATGGAGGTAGTGGAGTGGGAGTTCTACTTGAAGTAGCCAGACAGATCAATGCAGATAGCTTAGGAAATGTTGGAGTAGACATCATATTTTTTGATGCGGAAGATAATGGTGCAGCTTCACAAAATGTTGAGTTGTTAGAAACTGGTAAGCTTTTTAAAAACTGGTGCCTGGGTTCTCGATATTGGTCAAAAAACCCTCATAAGCCAAACTATTCTGCCTATTATGGTATCCTGCTGGATATGGTTGGGGCAAAGAATGCAAAATTTCATTACGAATTATATAGTAAGGAGTATGCTCCACGAATACTTCGGCACGTGTGGAATACTGGGAAGGAATTAGGTTATTCCCAATATTTTATTGATCAGGATGGAGCGCCAATAGAAGATGATCATGTTCCAATCATTGAGAATAGAAAGATACCAATGATTGATATTATTGATTTTGATCAGGAAATGACATTTGGGAAATATCATCATACTCATAATGATAATATGGATGTGATTTCAAAACAAACATTGGAGGCGGTTGGACAGACAGTATTAACCGTTATATACAGAGAATAAAAGATTTACTACCAAGAAGATTAAAAAAGCCCGAAACTATTCGGGCTTTTTTAATGTCTTCTGCCAATTCCAGGCATCTTCTAGTGCCTCTTCGAGCGACTTTTCAGCTTTCCAGCCCAGTACCTTTTTTGCAGTTGATGCGTCAGCATAAACTTTTTCCACATCACCGGGCCTTCTTTCTCCATACTTATAATTGAGAGAGATATTATTTACTTTTTCGAATGTATCAACAACCTCTTTTACACTATTTCCATTTCCAGTGCCAATATTTACTGCCTCAAAATGTGCTATTTCATTTTGTTTGCTTTCTAAATAATTTAACGCTTTAACATGGGCCTTGGCGAGATCGACAACATGGATATAATCACGGACGCAGGTGCCATCTTTTGTGTCGTAATCATCACCAAAAATAGTAAGCTCATTTCTCCAGCCTGCAGCAGTCTGAGTAACAAAAGGTACAAGATTATTTGGTACCCCTTTTGGCAATTCACCAATCAATGAACTCGGATGCGCACCGATTGGGTTGAAATACCTTAATGCCATTGACTTTACCGGTATCTTGGCGTTAAATGAGTCTTCAAGTATTTCTTCGCATACAGCCTTAGTGTTACCATACGGAGATTCAGCCTGTTTTTTTGGACTTTCTTCTTTTACTGGTAATTCATCTGGTTGGCCATATACTGTACAAGAGGAAGAAAAAACAAGGTTGGAAATATTGTGATTCACCATCGACTCTAATAATGTGACCAGGGAACTGATATTATTCCTATAATACTTAAGTGGTTCGGACACTGACTCTCCTACAGCTTTAAAAGCAGCAAAATGAATGACGCCGGTAACTTCAGGATGCTCCCTGAAAATTTTACTGAGGTTATCAGGATTATTGCAGTCTAATGCATAAAAAGTAACAGCTTTTCCGGTGATTCTTTCTAACTGGCTGATCACTGCCGGATCTGAATTTGAAAAATCATCAATAATCAGAGGTTCATATCCGGCGTTAATTAGTTCTACAACAGTATGAGAGCCAATGTAACCTGCTCCACCGGTAACTAAGATTTTATCGGGCATGTAATGCTATTTCTTTATATAGTCTTTAAAATCATTATGCTCTTTTTTATAGAGCTTTTCATCAGGAAGAGATCTGAAATAATCATATGTTATTTTTAACCCTTCAGCCCTGGATACCTTTGGTTCCCAGCCCAGGATTTCCCTTGCGCGGTCAATGTTAGGTTGCCTTTGCATCGGGTCATCTTTTGGTAAAGGTTTGTAAATAACTTTTTGTTCAGTCCCTGTTAGTTTAATGATTTCTTCAGCAAATTCTTTGATGGTTATTTCATCAGGGTTTCCAATGTTAACCGGGTAAGGATAATCACTCATTAATAATCGGTAGATGCCTTCAACAAGATCATCTACATAACAAAAAGAACGGGTTTGTGAACCATCACCAAATACGGTTAAGTCTTCACCTCTTAAGGCCTGGCCAATAAATGCAGGAAGTACCCGGCCATCGTTCAGCCTCATTCTTGGTCCGTATGTGTTAAAGATTCTGACTATCCTTGTTTCCAGTTTATGATAAGTGTGGTATGCCATGGTCATGGCCTCCTGAAATCTTTTTGCTTCATCATATACACCACGCGGGCCTATCGGATTCACATTGCCATAATAATCTTCCGTCTGTGGATGTACGAGTGGATCTCCATATACCTCAGAAGTAGAGGCTACTATTATGCGTGCATTTTTTGCTTTTGCAAGGCCCAGGCAATTATGAGTGCCGAGAGAACCTACTTTCAAAGTTTGTATCGGGATCTTTAAATAATCAATCGGGCTTGCAGGAGAAGCAAAGTGAACGATATAATCGAGTTCGCCACTAACATGAACGAATTTACTGACATCGTGATTATAAAATTCAAACTCTTTCAGTTCGAACAAATGCTCAATGTTTTCAAGGTTTCCTGTGATTAAGTTGTCCATACCCACAACCTCGAAGCCTTCATTTATGAATCTGTCACATAAATGAGAGCCAAGAAAACCTGCTGCTCCGGTAATTAAAACTCTGCCTTTATTCATTTTTTTACTGATTTTCTTCCAATGCTGAAATATTCATAACCTAATTCTTCCATTGAAGAAAGTTCGTAAAGATTCCTTCCATCAAATATCACCTTATTATTTAGAAGTGAATCCATTCTGTTGAAGTCAGGCGTTCTGAACACCGGCCATTCGGTTACAATCATTAAAGCATCTGCATCTTCTAATACAGAATATTGATCTTCGGCATAGGTGATCTTGTCTCCCATGATACCTTTGACATTTTCCATTGCCTCCGGATCGAAAACACTTACTTCTGCTCCTTCTTTGATTAATTCTTCAATATTATATAAAGCCGGAGCTTCACGAATATCATCAGTATAAGGTTTAAAGGCCAGTCCCCAAATTGCAATTTTCTTACCTTTCAGGTCGCCATTAAAATAATCTTTTATGGAAGGTATCAGCTTAGTTTTTTGCTTTTGGTTAATATCCATGACGCCATTAAGAATTCTGAAATCGTAATTAACGTCTTTGGCTGATTTGGCTAATGCTTGTACGTCTTTTGGAAAGCAGCTTCCGCCATATCCTATCCCTGCAAATAAAAATCTTTTTCCAATTCTGCTATCTGTACCAACACCTCTTCTTACAGCGTCAACATCTGCGCCAAGTAATTCACAAAGGTTAGCTATTTCATTCATAAAAGTAATTTTGGTAGCAAGGAATGAATTAGCTGCGTATTTAGTCAATTCAGCTGATCTTTCGTCCATGAAAATTATTGGATTCCCCTGCCTTACTAAAGGGGCGTATAGCCTTTCCATTGTTTTTTTAGCCTTTTCAGATTCCGTTCCAACGACTACGCGGTCCGGTTTCATGAAATCTTCTACGGCAACACCTTCTCTTAAAAACTCAGGGTTTGAAACAACATCAAAATCAACTTTTGCGTTTTTAGCTATAGCATTGTGAACTTTTTCGGCTGTTCCGACAGGTACTGTACTCTTATCTATTATAATAGTATATTGTTTCAATAAAGGTCCCAGGTCATCAGCAACTTTCAAAACATATTGAAGGTCAGCAGAGCCATCTTCTCCAGGAGGTGTAGGCAGCGCAAGGAATATGATTTCTGCTCCTTCTATTCCTTCTTTAAGATTAGTAGTGAAATGAAGTCTGTCTTGCTTAACGTTTCTTTCAAATAAAACATCAAGACCGGGCTCATATATTGGAATGATTCCGTTTTTAAGTTTTTCAACTTTAGATTCGTCAATATCAATACATGTAACGTTGTTTCCGGTTTCTGAGAAGCATGTTCCGGTAACAAGACCGACATAACCTGTTCCTACGACTGCTATTTTCATAAAAGTATAATTTCGGTTGTTTTAGATAGCATAAAAATTTGAAGTGGCTAAAATACAAGGGATAACATCAATATGAAACAAAAAACTAAAATAATTATATTTATTAGAAGAAAGTTTATACTAACAAGCGTTAGTTAGTTCTTAAAATTTTCTTATATTTGATGCGCCCTATTAATAAACAACTAAACCTTTAAAGATTATGGCAACGGCAGTGGCTGAAAACAGAAAGATGATCATAGACATGGTAAGGGATTTTTCCGAGAGGAATATCCGTCCTAATGTCATGGAGTGGGATGAAACACAAGAGTTTCCAAGGGATCTTTTCAGACAACTTGGAGAGCTTGGCCTGATGGGAGTTTTAGTACCTCAGGAATATGGTGGAGCCGGTCTTGGCTATCATGAATATGTTGATATAATAGTAGAGATCAGTAAGGTTGATCCCGGAATCGGACTCAGCGTTGCCGCGCATAATTCTCTTTGTACCGGACACATTATGCAGTTTGGTACTGAAGAACAAAAGAAAAAGTGGCTTCCCAAACTGGCTTCAGGCGAATGGCTTGGAGCCTGGGGGCTAACTGAACCAAATACCGGTTCTGATGCAGGTAATATGCAGACAACTGCTAAAGTAGAGGGAGACGAAGTAGTAATTGAAGGAGCAAAAAACTGGATTACACACGGTATAAGTGGAGATATAGCTGTTGTAATGACCAGAACAGGAAACCCGGGGGAAAGTCAAAATTCAACTGCTGTAGTAGTAGAGCGAGGGACGAAGGGATTCGAAGGAGGCAGAAAAGAAAATAAGCTGGGAATGAGAGTTAGTGAAACTGCTGAAATGATCTTTACTGATTGTCGAGTACCTAAAGAAAATATTTTGGGTGAGGTTGGAGATGGTTTTAAGCAGGCTCTTAAAATATTAGATGGTGGAAGAATTTCAATTGCAGCTTTGAGTCTTGGTATAGCGATAGGAGCATATGAGGCTGCTGTGCAATATTCAAAAGAAAGAAAACAGTTCAATAAGCCAATTTCATCATTCCAGGGCATTTCATTTAAACTTGCGGACATGGCTACTGAAATCGAAGCTTCAAGATTGTTGATAGAAAATGCATCAAAATTAAAGAATGCTGGAGAGAAAGTAACCAAAGCTTCTGCAATGGCAAAGTATTTTGCATCCGAGGTAGCGGTAAAAGCCTCAACTGAAGCAGTGCAAATTTTTGGAGGATACGGATACACTAAAGATTACCCTGTAGAGAAGTTTTACCGTGATTCAAAACTGTGTACAATCGGAGAAGGAACCTCTGAAATACAAAAACTTGTGATTTCAAGAGAAATTCTCAAATAAGGTTTTGATTTGTTGGTAATTTACCTAAATTTGCACCCCTGTTTGGAAGCGAAACAAGAAATAACATGATTATAGTTAACGTAAAAGAAAACGAGTCAATAGAGAAGGCACTTAAAAGATTTAAGAAAAAATTTGAGCGCACTGGAGTTTTAAGAGAACTAAGAAGCCGTTCATATTTTGAAAAGCCTTCTGTAAGTAGAAGAAACGAATTGATTAAGGCGGCTTACCGTCAAAAAATGAGAGATCAGGATAACAATAACTAAGAATTAGTTATTCTTTTTGACTCTTTTTTAATAGATTAGTACTACGCAATCTTAGTGATTATGTAGTACTAATTTTTTATGCTTGAATCTTTCTTAAATTATATATCACATCAGAAGAGGTACAGCGGGAACACGGTAGAGGCGTATCAAAGAGATTTAAGTCAATATCTAACCTATCTGGAAGAAACCTTTGAAATAAAAGATGAGGCAGAAGCCGATTACAATCATATACGAAGCTGGATAGTTTCAATGATTGAGGTCGATGCTAAACCAACCACGATAAACCGAAAACTCGCTTCGGTTAAAGCATTTTACAAGTATTTATTGAAACACGAAGTGATCGAATCTAATCCTGCGTTGATGGTTCGGTCTTTAAAAAAGCCATCCAGGTTACCTCAGTTTATTCTGGAGGAGGATATTGTTGAATTACTTGATGATATCAAACCTTCCGAGGAGAATGAGAAAGATTTCAATGCCTGGAGGCAATATATTATCTTTTCTCTTCTTTATACTACTGGTATGAGAAGGGCAGAATTAATTGACCTGAAAGAAGAGGATATAAATTTTTTTAATGCAAGAATTAAAGTTACAGGTAAGAGAAATAAGCAACGTATTATTCCTTTACCTAAGTTTATTCTAAAAGATGTAAAAAAATATATTGAATTAAAAAAACTCCACTTTAATAACAACGATAGTAGCTATTTAATCGTTAATAATAGTGGAGATCAATCATATCCGATGCTTGTTCAAACTACAATCAAAAAGCTTTTGAATGCACAGAAAACAAAGGTTAACAAGCGTAGTCCGCATGTGCTCCGACACAGCTATGCAACACATCTGCTGTCTAATGGTGCGGATATTAACTCAGTTAAAGAATTATTGGGTCATGCTGGACTTGCAGCTACGCAGGTCTATACACACCGTTCCATTAAGGAGCTGAAGAGAGTTTTTGAACAAGCTCACCCTAAAGCATAAGTTTAACTATTAAATTTTAACGATTATGAAATTACAAATGCACTCCATCCACTTCGACGCTGATCAAAAGCTGTTGGACTTTGTACAAAAAAGAACTGAAAAACTGGAAACATTTTATGATCGAATTACTGATGGAGAGGTTTTTTTCCGAATTGAGAAAAATGACCAGAAGGAGAATAAAATCGTTGAGATAATGCTTAATATTCCCGGAAATCAATTGTTTGCAAGTGAGCAATCAAAATCTTTTGAAGCAGCTGCTGATAAAGCTGTTGAAGCATTAAGAAGACAGATTAAAAAATATAAAGAAAAACAACTAGGAAGATAAAATTGTGTAACCTAAAAAACAAAGGGGCGATTTTCATCGCCCCTTTTTTATTTATAGCTCAAAAGCCTTTTTTATATCATCCACATAATCGAGCTTTTCCCAAGTGAAAGTCTCCACCTCAAAGTCTCGTTTATTTCCTGAACTATCAGTAAAAGTGACATTTTTAGTTTCAGGAGTTCTTCCCATATGACCATATGCCGCTGTTTCCGAATAGATCGGATTTCTTAATTTTAATCTGTTTTCAATTGCAAATGGGCGCATGTCAAAAATTTCACTTACTCTGTGTGCTATTTCGCTGTCTGTAAGATCGACTTTTGAAGTTCCGTAGGTGTTTACATAAATACTTGTAGGCTCTACTACACCAATTGCATAACTAACCTGAACAAGAATTTCTTTAGCGACTCCTGCTGCAACCATATTTTTTGCAATATGTCTTGTGGCATAGGCAGCTGAGCGGTCTACTTTTGAAGGATCTTTACCACTAAATGCTCCACCTCCATGGGCACCACGTCCTCCATACGTGTCTACAATTATTTTTCGGCCAGTTAACCCGGTATCTCCATGAGGTCCACCAATTACGAATTTACCAGTTGGGTTTATGTGGTATTTGATCTTATCGTTAAATAAAGATTGCAATTCAGGTGAAAGCTTATTTTTCACTCTTGGGATGACGATATCTTTAATGTCTTTATAGATCTTTTCCAGCATTTCTTCTTCTTTGTCAAACTCATCATGTTGAGTTGAAACAACTATTGAGGAAATGCTTTGAGGTTTGTGAGAGTTTGAATATTCAATTGTTACCTGAGATTTAGCATCTGGTCTTAAATACTTAATTTCAGCATTTTCTCTTCTCACATCTGCAAGTTCCTGCAATATCATGTGAGAAAGGTAAAGGGGTAATGGAATTAATGCTTCAGTTTCATCTGTTGCATATCCAAACATCATACCTTGATCACCAGCACCCTGGAGCTCCGGGGCTCCTCTGTCAACTCCCATGCTTATATCAGGTGATTGCTCATGTATCGCACTGATAACGCCACAAGAATTACCATCAAACATGTATTCCCCTTTAGTATAACCGATGTTATTGATTACATTTCGGGCGATTTGCTGAACGTCTACATAAGCGTCAGATTTTACTTCGCCACTCAATACCGTCAGTCCGGTTGTAACTAAAGTTTCAAGTGCTACTTTTGAGTTTTTATCAAAAGCCAAAAAATTGTCTAACAAAGCGTCAGATATCTGATCGGCTATTTTATCAGGGTGTCCCTCAGATACTGATTCGGATGTAAAGAAATATGACATATGAAGTTTGATTTCTAATTAAAGATGCAAAGATAATTTTTTTAAGGTAAAATATTAATGATATCAATTAAAGACATTGCCCGAATAAAAATAATGCAGGCTTTTTATGTAAATCAATTGTTTGCTTTTTCCAGTTTTTGATTCTCATCGTTTTAATAAATTCATTTTCTCCAGTTAAATCACATGAGATCGATAAAAAGGTATTGGGATTACAATTTGCAAGGATGTCGTTAAAAAGAGCGTTATTTCTATATGGTGTATCCATGAAAATTTGTGTTATATTTTCGCTCGAAGCTTTTTTTTCCATTTTGCTAATTGCAACTTTTCTTGACGGATTTTTTACGGGAATATACCCACAAAACTCAAATTGCTGCCCGTTAAATCCTGAACTCATTAAAGCCAGAAACATCGAGGAAGGTCCGGATACCGGTATTACTCCAATATTATTTTTATGCGCCAGGTCTACTAGCATTGAGCCTGGGTCTGCAATACCCGGGCAACCTGCTTCAGACATCATTCCAACATTATTTCCTTTTTCTATCAAATTAATTATTTCATTAACTTTCTGCTGATCTGTTTTTTTGTCGACCTGAAAAAAAATCAAATCTTCAATAACGATCTCTTCATTTAAACTACTGATAAACCGCCGTGCTGTGCGAATGTTTTCAGCAGCGAAATATTTAAGTTTTTTGATCAGGCTCCTTTCAAATGGAGTGATACTTTTGTCTATTTCACCGGTACTAATCGGTAATGGAAGTAGAAATAGCTTTCCTTTAGCCGTCATAATTCATAAAATCTTTTATAACAGTAGTAAAGGATTCAGGTTGTTCAGCATGTAGCCAGTGGCCGGCATTTTTTAGCTGGATTACGTTTGATTCTGGGAACAATTCTTTGATTAGATCCTTGTCTTCATCTCTTATATAGTCACTTTTTTCACCTCCTACAAAAAGAGTAGGAACATTCGTTGGTTCGAGCTCTTCTTGTGATTTGCCCACCTCTTCGATATTATCATCGATAACTTGCAGATTAATTTTCCATTTAAGCTTTTTATCATCGCCCCTCCCCAGGTTTTTCAATAAAAACATTCTGATGGATTTTTCAGAAATATAATCTGATAGGACATCATCAGCTTCTTTTCTGCTTGATGGATTAGATTTGTCTACTTTGAGTAACCCGTCAAGAATTTGGCGATGATGTACCGGGTAATGTCGTGGAGCAATATCAGCCACCAATAGTTTTTTTACCTTTTCAGGGTGTTGCATGGCAAGTGTCATGGCAACTTTCCCGCCCATTGAATGCCCAAGTACTGCAGTAGAATGGCCGATGTGTTCATCAATGAATTCTGAAATGTCCTGTGCCATAACTTCGTAATTCCATTCATCACTATGAGGTGACTGGCCATGGTTACGTTGGTCAATAGCATAAATATGAAATTCATCTTCTAGCGTTTTTGCTATTGACATCCAGTTGTCAGATGAACCAAATAATCCATGGAGAATTACAAGTGTATTATCTCCACTCCCATATTCTCTGTAAAATAAATTCATGATAGCTGTTTTAGATAAAGCTGAATAGTGTTCTCCAATCCGTAGTAGAGCGCATCACATACCAGCGCATGGCCGATTGATACTTCATCGATAAAAGGAATTTTTTCCACCAGAAACTTTAGATTGGTTAAGTCAAGATCATGCCCTGCATTTATTCCTAATCCTGCGTTTTTAGCAATTTCTGCTGTTTTTAGATAGGGTTCGATGGCTTTATTTTTATCTTTTTCGTAATTGACTGCAAAGTCTTCGGTATATAACTCTACCCTGTCTGTTCCTACCTTTGCAGCGCCTTCAGCCATTTCAGGATCCGGATCAACAAAAATTGAAGTCCGTACTCCGTATGATTTGATCTCAGCAATAATTTCTGAAAGCAATGATTCATTTTTGATAGTATCCCATCCTTTATTACTAGTCAGTACATCCGGCCCATCAGGAACTAATGTAGCCTGAGCAGGTTTATTTTCCCTAACCAGTTTCAGGTATCTTTCATCGGGATATCCCTCTATATTAAACTCAGTTGTAACTAACGGTTTTATATCGTAAACATCCTTTGTTGTAATATGCCTTTCATCTGGCCGTGGATGTATAGTAATGCCTTGAGCACCAAACCGCTCACAATCTTTTACTACTTGAATTAAGTTGGGATTATTGCCACCACGAGCATTCCTGATAGTGGCAAACTTATTGACATTTACACTAAGCTTTGTCATAATTTATTTCAAAATGTATATCTTGCGACAAACTAACTTTATTTCAAAGATACAGATATGAGTCTTAAACAACAGGTAGAAGAAGGAATAAAAGCTGCAATGAAAGCCAAAAACCAGGATGAATTGAGAGCTTTGAGAGCAATAAAGTCATTAATTCTACTGGCAGAGACTGAAAAAGGTGGTAAAGGTGCAGTTGGAGAGAGTGAGGAGATCAAGCTATTAACAAAAGCAGCTAAACAAAGAAAAGAATCGATAGAGCTTTTTGAGCAGCAAAACAGGGAAGATCTTGCCGATAAGGAGAAAAAGGAACTAGCTGTAATAGAACGGTTCCTGCCGAAGCAAATGAGTGAGGAGGAAATAGAAATAGAGCTCGAAAATATTATTAAAGAAGTTGGAGCTTCAGGCCCACAGGATATGGGTAAAGTAATGGGTGCTGCTACGAAGAAGCTTGCAGGAAAAGCTGACGGTAAAGTGATTGCCGATAAAGTGAAGCAACTTTTAAATAAATAATTATAGAGTGGCAATAATAGATATTGTTATTATTATACTACTGGGCATTGGTGCCTATAGTGGATATAAAAAAGGGTTTTTACTTGAGTTTGCCGGTCTGGTGGCATTTATTCTGGCAATAGTTTTAGGATTTAAGCTATTACATTTTAGTATTGGATTACTTTCGACATATTTTGAAAGCCTGGGGCCATTAATTCCCTTAATTGCTTTTATAATCATTTTTGTTGGGGTAATATTTTTGGTCAATACCCTTGTAAAGTTATTTAAGTCAATACTTGACAAGACAATTTTAGGCAACGTTGATCAATTAGCCGGTGCTGTTTTTGGAGCCTTTAAGTGGGCGCTGGGAGCAAGTATAATCTTATGGATCATAGCAATACTGGATGTAGAATTGCCATTGAGTTTTGTGGAAGGCTCGCTAATGATCCCAATGGTTGAGCCGATAGCGCCTCAGATAGGTGTTTTACTCAGTAAAATAATTCCATCTATCAATGAAATGTTCTATGATATAAAGGATATGTTCGGAGAAGAAGAGGCATAACATAACTACATTTTAAAGGTTTTTTAATTATATTTATTTAGAAAGAAACACAGATGAGTAAAACTGTAGATATAAAAACAATAAAGGATTACAGCTATATCGATGAAGGGCAAGGAGAAACTTTAGTTCTTTTGCATGGACTATTTGGTGCGCTAAGCAACTGGGATAGTGTTGTTAATCACTTTTCTGATCGCTACAGGATTTTGATTCCTCTGTTACCAATTTATGAAATGCCTTTAAGACAGGCTGGATTGGAAGGATTGAATGCATATGTTGAAGGCTTTGTTGATGAAATGGGAATAAATGATATGACTGTGATGGGGAATTCTCTTGGAGGTCATATAGCTTTAATATATACTTTAAAGCATCCTGATAAGGTCAAAAGCCTTATACTTACAGGTTCTTCAGGACTTTTTGAAAATAGCATGGGGGGATCATTTCCAAAAAGAGGAAATTATGAATACATAAAAGAACGTGTTGAATACACCTTTTATGATCCTGAAGTAATTACTGACGAATATATTGATGAGGTATTTGAAACTACGAATTCCATTCCTAAGTGTATGAGAATTGTAGCTATTGCCAAGAGTGCCCAAAGAAACAACATGGCTAAAGAAATAGTAAACATTAAAGCTCCGACATTGTTAATATGGGGGTTAAATGACACTATTACTCCACCGATGGTGGCACATGAATTTAACAGACTTATACCAAATAGCACACTTAGATTTATCGATAAATGTTGTCATGCTCCAATGATGGAACACCCTGAAACATTTAATGAAATACTTGAAGACTTTCTGGAAAACGTAACTGTATGATCGCTCACGAATTGATCAATCACATGATTCCTCCTTTAAAACTGACAGATGATTCTGCGAAAGCAATCACCTGGATGGAGGAACTGCGGGTCAAGGAGCTTCCGGTTATTGATGAGGAAAGTTTCAAGGGATTAATATCTGAAGATATAATTTTTACTTCTAACGAGCTTTCTTCTAAAGTCGGTGATTTTTTACTTTCAGGTCAAAGCTGTTTTGTTTACGAAGACAAACATCTATATGATGTAATGAAAGTTTCTACCGATAATGATTCACAAGTTGTAGCTGTACTTGATAAGGAAGATAAATATATTGGTGTGATTACTATTCAGGATGCATTGATTGCCTTCGCTCAATCTGCTGCAGTTCAAAGTCAGGGGGGAATACTGGTTTTGTCAATGAAAAAAATCGATTATTCAATGGCCGAATTGGCCAGATTGATTGAGGCAGATGATGTTAAAATCTTATCAAGTAGTATACAAAGTGATCTTTTAGACCCGGAAAAAATTAAGTTAACATTAAAACTTAATACGATTGACGTATCCAGAACAGTCGCAACACTGGAACGATTTAATTATAAAATAATCGCAACATTTGAGGAGAGTCTCGGGAATGATGTAAACCAGGAAAGGTTGGATATTCTCTTCAAGTTTCTTGATATTTGATTTATGCAAATAGCTATAAATGGACGTACGGGTGATTCCGGAATCCTGAAATATTTCAAACAAGTTACCTCTCTCCTTAAAAAGCACGGCATACACATCCTGGTTTCCAAGGACTTTGGAAATTACCTAAAAGACATCTCTGAAAATGCTTTAGAGGGAATCAAAGTCTATGATGGAAGAGATGATCTTCGGAATGCAAAATTTATGATAAGTATGGGTGGAGATGGAACCCTACTTGAAACGGTGACTCATATTGGTAGTCTGATGACTCCAATTCTTGGGATCAACACTGGCAGACTGGGTTTTCTTGCTTCAACTCCAAAGGAGAATATTGAAAATGCTATCGACATGTTGCTAAACAGCCAATACAGCATTGAAAACCGGAGCTTACTGCATTTGGAGTCTGAAAGCGAAATTTTTGGTAACCAGCGATTTGCATTAAATGAAATTGCTATCACAAAAAAGGATACTTCTTCAATGATTGTGGTGCATACTTATATAGATGGGGAATATTTAAATTCATATTGGTCTGATGGTCTGATTGTTGCAACACCTACCGGTTCCACCGGGTATTCATTAAGCTGTGGGGGTCCGGTTGTAATGCCTGAGTCCAAAAATTTCATCATCACACCGATCAGTCCGCATAATTTAAATGTCAGGCCATTAGTTGTTAGTGATAACAGTGTGATTTCTTTTGAAATAGAAGGAAGAGCAAAAAACTTTCTGGTATCTCTGGATTCAAGGTCATTCACAGTGGATGATAGTATTGAAATGGCAGTTCGTCGAGAAAGTTTTCATTGTAACCTAATAAAATTGGAGGGAATTAATTTTTTAAATACATTGAGGCAAAAATTAAATTGGGGTCTCGATTTAAGAAATTAATATAAATCAATTAACTTTCTGATAAGATATCTAAAAATATATGCGATCCTTAATATTTTCACTTGTAATTCTCTTTTTATCTATATCTGTAGCTGACACATATGCTCAGGGCCGTCGCGGTCGCCAAACTGTATCGAACTTCAGAGGGTTTAAGAAAAAGTTTGATCGTAGATTTCAATATACTACGATAGATATTGGCATAGGAGCAATGAATTATTTTGGAGACATTACTCCTACCTCCAGCTCATTTAGTACCGATCTAAAATTTACCCGACCTGCATTTACATTATCAGTAACAAGAAGACTGGGGCAAAGATTTCAAGCATCAGGATTTTTCACTTATGGTACCCTAAGAGGTGATGATTTTGAATCTGCAGATCCAAATGATGATGATGGGCAATATCGGTATGTAAGAAATTTAAGTTTTAGAAATAGAATCTTTCAGGTAGGAGCCAGAGCTGAATTATTTCTTTACAGTAACAACGGCACCTATGTAACTCGAAATGATTGGAACCCATACATCTTTGCGGGTGTATCAGCTGTTTTTCATAATCCACAGGGAAAAGTTGGAGAAGTAGATTCCTGGGGTAATACACTTGCAGAGGCAGGTGAATGGGTTGATCTGGAACCTTTAGGTACAGAAGGACAATATAGCGATGCCTATAACGTTGAACCCTACAGTAAAACTATTATTGCAGTTCCATTCGGTATAGGTACTACATTCAAGCTTACTAATTCATTAAATTTGGCTGTTGAGTTTGAGTATAATTTACTTTTTACCGATTATATCGATGATGTAAGTGGCTATTATGTCGATCTGAATGAATTAAACTCTGATTTAGCCAGAGCGATGTCCTACAGGTCAGATGAGGATTTTTCTTCTGAGGGTGAAGCCAGGCCTGGAAACTCACTGATGACTAGTGCTAATATGGAGAATGTTGGTGGATATAACGTTTACCGAGGCTTTGGAAGCCGGGGAGGTGAAGGTGATTTGGCTAATATGAGAGGAAATCAGGATGATAATGATATATTTATTGTAACCAGGGTTAAGTTGTCGTATATTTTGGGATCTGGTAGAATTAGAAGATCAAAATTCAGATAAAGTGAATCATAATAATTTAATTAAAATATTAGGGAGTAAACTTGGAAACATACTCCCATTTTTTTGGTGATTTTTTTTACTGGAGCTAACCTGAAGTCACAAGAATTGCCGACATATAAAGAAGTCGGTGTGGCAGCAGGAGGTGCAGCCTATATCGGAGAAGTTGTTAAATCTGTTAATCCACTTTATTTAAGGCCTTCAATAGGAATGTTTTATCGACAAAACATGAATGAATTTATGGGGTGGAGGGCACAGCTAACTTACAATAATTTATCAGGAGACGATTCAAGACCTGCTGATAACTTCAGTGACAGAAGAAATTCATCCTTTAATGTTTCGATATTAGAATTGATGGCTGTTGGGGAATTTCATTTTCTTGACTATCGACAGATCAAATCACCTTATAAAACCAGTCCTTATATTTTTGCTGGGCTTGGAGGCTTCTGGTTATTTGGAGACGATCCCGGGCCTTATTCCTATAGCAATATTCAACCAGTCATACCATTTGGAGCCGGAATGAAATGGAAGCTGAATCGCCATTGGCATCTGGGCGTTGAGTTGGGTTTCAGAAAAACATTCTTTGATTATATAGACGGAGTATCTGAGTTGCCAGATACAAATGCCGGTTTAAATAAAGGTGCCAATGGGTATAGTTATCAATATGGCAATAAGTATGATAATGACTGGTATTATAACCTTCATTTTACCCTCAACTATGTCATAATAAAGATTCCTTGCCCCGTCGATCCGAACTAAAAATCCTTAAATTTCAACTTAACAAAGATTAACTTCATCTTATTTAGCTTAACCATAGCTTTTTTGTAGATTGCGCTATATTTTTGCGGGTTGTGGAACATTTAATGGAGCATATCGATAAGTCAAATATTCCTTCTCACATAGCTGTGATTATGGATGGAAATGGAAGATGGGCCAAGAAAAAGGGCGCAGTCCGTTTATTCGGTCATCGAAATGCAGTAAATGCAGTTAGAGATGTGACTGAAGGGTGTGCAGAAATTGGAGTTGAGTATCTGACGTTATATGCATTCTCCACAGAAAACTGGAGTCGCCCGAAAGACGAGGTGACTGGTTTAATGGAACTGTTAGTTAGTACAATTCGTAAGGAGTTAAAGACACTAACAAAGAATAATGTTAAACTCCATACAATTGGGGATACTGATTCTTTACCTAAAAAATGTAAAAGGGAGTTATTGGAAGCGATAGAAAGGACCCGCGAGAACTCCGGTTTAAATTTAATTTTGGCAATAAGTTATAGCGGTAGATGGGAAATAACCCAGGCTATGAAAAAAATATCTTCAGAGGTTGAAAAAGGAAATTTAAAGACTGAAGATATTGATGAAAATACAATTAAAAATAACTTGATGACTGCCGATTTTCCTGATCCGGAACTAATGATAAGGACCAGTGGTGAGATGAGGATAAGTAATTATCTGTTATGGCAGTCAGCATATACTGAATTATACTTTACTGAGACATTATGGCCTGATTTTAATAAGGAAGAATTAGCAAAAGCTATTCTTTCTTACCAAAGAAGAGAGAGACGTTTTGGAAAAATCAGTGAACAATTGAAAAGCGACGCATGAGAAAATTAATAGTTTTTGTTTTTTTAGCAGGTTTTGTATCAACCGCTTTTGGACAAATAGGGTTGGACAGATTTCAGAAAAAGAAAATAAGAAATTTGAACTGAATTATTCAGACCCAAAGGAATACGAAATAGCTGAAATAACAGTTTCGGGCGTTGAGTATCTTGATAATAATGCTTTAATATCCCTTTCAGGATTAAAAGTTGGTGATAAGATTAAGATTCCTGGGGAGGCAATTTCAAATGCAGTAAAGAATCTTTGGAAACAAAGAATCCTTGGTGATGTAGAAGTCAATATAACCAAAGTTCAGGGAGAAAAGGTTTATCTTGAACTTGCATTAAAGGAACAACCAAGGCTTTCCACTTATGAAGTTAATGGAGTAAACAAAACTACCCAGGAAAATCTGCAAGATGAGATGGGACTGATAAGGGGTAGTGTTGTTACTGATGTACTAAAGAAAAACACTCAGCTCACAATAAAAAAATATTTTGTTGAGAAAGGCTTCCCAAAAGCTGATGTTGAAATTATTCAGGTAGCAGATACGGCGTTAAGCAATTATGCCAAATTGCGTATTAATATTGACAAGGGAGTTAAAGTAAGAATAAATGAAGTAAGCTTTGATGGCAATGACCATTTTACGGATGTCCGTTTGAGAAATAAGATGAAGAAAACAAATGAATATGCCAGAGTTAGCATATTCAAAGACATGTTTTCCAGACTGTTTAATTTCAAACCTAAAAATGTCACCCAGGTTTTAACTCCTGAAGGTTCAATCACAAAAGATAAAGTGACAGAATATGTGAATGAACATGTCAAATTAAACTTTTTTAATGCATCAAAATTTATTCCTAAGGAATATCGCAATGACCGAAACCTGATTGTTGATTTCTACAATAGCAAAGGATATCGCGATGCAGAAATTGTTAGTGATACGGTTTACTACAATGACAACCGAAATATTAATGTGAATATTACGGTAGACGAAGGAGATAGATATTATTTCAGAGACATAATCTGGACAGGAAATTACCTGTATACTGATGAAACTTTATCAACTGTTCTTGGAATTGAAAAGGGAGATGTATACGATAAAGAAAAGTTAAGTAAGAGGTTGAATTTCGACCCTACCGGTAATCGTGATATCAACTCACTTTACACGGATAATGGTTACTTATTCTTCAATATTCAACCAGTCGAAGTGTTAGTAGAGGGAGACTCTATAGATATTGAGATGAGAATAATGGAGGGTAGTATTGCTACCATAGACCAGGTGCTGGTAAAAGGGAATAATCAGACACATGACCATGTTATATTAAGAGAATTATCGACCAGGCCAGGAGAAAAGTTTAGTCGAAGCAATTTGATTAAAACTAACCAGAGACTTGCTCAATTAGGGTTTTTCGATCCTGAGCAAATAGAGCCGCAATATTTTCCGGATGCTGAAGAAAGTACTGTAGATATTCACTGGGTTCTGGCTGAACAATCAAATGACCAGATTGAATTGTCTGGAGGTTGGGGAGGTATTTATGGATTTGTTGGTACTCTGGGATTATCTCTGAATAATTTCTCAACAAAAAATTTATTTGATTTAAGTAAATGGAGACCAGTTCCAAGAGGTGATGGTCAAAGACTTAGTATAAGAGTCCAGGCTAGTGGACGACAGTTCCAGTCTTATTCATTTTCTTTCCAGGAACCATGGCTCGGAGGAAGAAAGCCAAATGCATTTTCAGTTAACTTAAGTCACACTGTGGTAAGGTCAGGTGCGAGCTTTTTTGATCCGACTAGTTTCACAGGTAGCTTAAAGCTTACGTCTCTTTCTGTTGGTTTAGGTAGAAGAGTAAGGTGGCCTGATGATTTCTTCCAGGTATCAAATTCAATAGCCTATTCTATTTACGATCTGGATAATTATCCTTATTTGGGTCTTTCCGTGGACGACGGTAGATTCAATAGCTTAACTTTAAACACAACTATATCCAGAAGTAACATTGATAACCCGATTTACACCAGATCAGGCTCATCGATTAGTTTATCTGTTGCATTAACACCTCCATTTTCATCTTTCGACTTTTCCGAAGGCGCAGAAGTGGAAGATTCAGAAGAGGTTAATGAATGGATTGAGTATCATAAATGGGATCTGGATATAAGTTATTTTTCTGCTATAGCCGGAGACCTTGTGTTTCATGCAAAAGCTAATTTTGGATTCCTTGGGACCTATGATATAGATAAAGGAATTTCTCCTTTTGAAAGATATGTTATGGGAGGTAGTGGACTGGCAGGAACAAATTTCCAGATCGGCCAGGAAATTATTGCATTAAGAGGATACGATGATAATGCTGTTACACCTCCTGCATACAGCGGAAGTGCCTCACCTGCTGGTGATGAAATTTATGGTGGTGTTGTGTTCTCAAAATACACTATGGAATTAAGATATCCGATCTCAACTAACCCGGGTGCAACTATTTATGTACTCGGATTTACTGAGGCAGGAAATAACTGGAATAATTATCAGGACTTTAATCCGTTTAATTTATATCGTTCAGCTGGTGTAGGTGCCAGAATATTTATGCCGGCATTTGGTTTGATTGGAATTGACTGGGCATATGGGTTCGATCAGTTGCCTGGCCAGATTGATATAAGTGGACCACAATTCCACTTTACAATTGGAAATCAGTTAAGATAATGCGAAAAATATTTCTTCTACATCTTCTTTTTATAGGCCTTTCATTTACTGGCTTTAGCCAGAAATTCGGCTATGTTGATACAGATTATGTATTGAATCAAATGCCTGAATACAAGGAGGCTCAATCAAAAATTCAAGAATTGGCACGAAGTTGGCAGGAGGAAATAAAAGAGATGATTGCTGAGAAGGAATCGATGTATGAGGCTCTTGAAGCAGAAAAAGTTCTTCTTACTGAAGAAATGATCAAAGAACGGAAAGAAGAAATAAAGGAAAAGGAAAAAGAAATTCAGGATTACCAGCAAAAGGTATTTGGTTTTAAAGGCCTTTTCTATTTGAAGAAAGAAGAAATAATAAAACCTGTGATGGATCAGGTTTTTGAAGCGGTCAGTAAGGTCGCAAAAGATAAGAGACTCCAGATCGTATTTGATAAGTCAGGTGATCTGGTAATGATTTATACCAATCCTGTTCATGATTATACAGATTATGTATTAGAAGAACTTGGGTTGGGAGACAAAAATGACACTATTGAGTAAAACTTATAATTTAAATTGGAGAATGATGAAAAGTAAATTTTTTCTTATTGTTTTTGGAATTATTATCGCCGGATTCAGCATGTCGGCTCAAGGCCAGTCGCTGAAAATAGGTTATACAAATGTTGACTATGTACTTTCTAACTTGCCTGAAATGAAGAATGTACAAAGCGAGTTTGAGACATATCAAAAGCAACTGCAGAATCAGATTCAGGCTAAACAACAAACTCTTAGAAGTAAAGTGACTGAATATGAACAAAATGTTCAGGCTAATCAGTGGTCAGATGTAGTAAGAGCTGACAAAGAAAGAGAGCTTCAGCAAATGGATCAAAATCTTCAAAAATTTGCTCAGGATGCTCAAAAGAGTATGCAGGCTAAGTACACTGAGCTATTACAGCCTCTATACAAAAAAATAGAGACTGCAATTAAGCAGGTAGCTGAGGAAGAAGGTTATACTCACATTTTTAACAGTGGAACTCCTGGTACTGATATTCTTCTTTTTGCAAATGATGAATCTGATGTAACAGATAAAATCTTCGTTAAACTTGGAGTAACTCCTCCAACTGAGTAAAAAAATATTCCTAAGAATAAAAAAAGCCTCTTTTTGAGGCTTTTTTTGTTTTTAATCAATATTTTTCAAATATGATCATACCGGAATTTCTTTCTCCAGGCGATAAAGTAATTATTGTAGCGACTGCCCGAGCTGTTGATTCTACTGCTGTTGATCATGCAGTAGAAATTTTAGAACAGTGGGGCTTGAAGGTTCTTAAAGGTAAAAACCTTCTTAACAAAGATTTTAGGTTTGCCGGTAAAGATTCCGCCAGGTCGGAAGATCTTCAATATGCTATTTCATCTCCTGACATAAAAGCTGTTTTTTGTGTCCGTGGGGGTTATGGAACTACCAGAATTGTTGATAATATCGATTTTAAACCTCTTTATAAGTATCCTAAATGGATACTAGGCTTTTCTGACATAACAACATTATTATTGCAATTGGAGCGATTAGGAGTTGCTTCTGCTCATTCTTCAATGCCAGCACTTTTTAAAAATAAGACAAGTAAGGAAGCACTCAATTCTATCAGGCTTTTTTTAATGGAGCCTGAAGATTATAAGTTAGAATGGGATCAAACTTCAATTGATCGAGTTCATAATTGTGATGGTAGCCTTATAGGAGGAAACCTTTCAATGATTGCTAATAATATTGGGACAAAGTCTTTTCCTCTGACTTTTAAAAATAAGATTCTTTTTCTGGAAGAAGTGGGTGAAGATTTATATCGGATAGACAGGTCAATGGTTCAATTAAAAAGGGCAGGTATTTTAAGTGAAATTAGTGGATTATTAGTCGGAGGTGTAACGGATGTACCATATGATGAAGAACCGTTTGGGTTGGAAGCAAATGAAATTATTTTAAGTCATGTTAGTGATTATGATTTCCCCGTATATTTTGATGTTCCCTTTGGCCACATAGATGAAAATCATTTGATTCCTTGCGGACTTCAATCTAAGATAAGGGCTGATAAAGAAAAGGTGCACTTGATCGTTAAAAAATAAATCCAGCGATTATTCCGGCGATAATAATATAAGGCGTTCTTACCCTGATTAGCATCAGCCCTACAGTAATAAGAATTATCCCAAAACTCATCGGGTTTTTATCGATAGGCTCATATAACAAAAATGCAGCAGCAACAACCAGGCCTGACCCGGCGGCATTTACTCCCTCTAGTGACGCCTTAATTATTCTATATTTTTTAAGGTCATCCCAAAACCTTATAATAAAGAAGATTAAAAAAGTGCCTGGAAGAAATATACCTGCAGCACTTAAAAGAGCTCCTATTACCTGGGCTAATGGACCGAATTCGCGCATTGATAATGTACCAACAAATGCAGCAAAACTAAAAGTCGGGCCCGGAACAGCCTGATTAAATCCATACCCGGATAAAAATTCGTTTGAAGTGAGATATTGCTTAAACTCGACGAACTCTGTATAGAGTAAAGGTATTAGAACTTGCCCGCCTCCAAAAATCAGAGATCCGTTTCTATAAAAGTTTTCGAATAAAAGAATTTCTCTTTTATGAGTTATTGCTCCTAACAAAGCTGCGAAAATCAGGACACCACCCCAGAGTAAGAAATTGCTCCAGTTAATTTTTAAGGCTTTGTCTTCAACCTTCGGGTGTAACCTGAAATTTATAGCTGTTGAAAGCCCTCCAAAAATAATTAACGCCGGGTAGGCAAAAGGACTTCTGTAAAAATAGGCAGCTACTGCAGTTAGAACCAAGACAATCATTCCATGGTTTGATACTACCACTTTATTACTGACCCTAATTGCTGCAACGGCTACAATTCCTACCACCATTGGTTGAATAAATTCTGTAACAGACAGGGGGTCGTTCAAATACGATAATGCTAACCCAACGCCAGTCATCACTGTTACAGCAGGTAAACACCAAACCAATAAAGTTAAGTAGGCTAGTTTTGGCCCACCGATTCTATAACCTATTGCTGTAATTGTTTGAGTGGAAGTAGGGCCTGGCAGGATCTGACAAAGAGCATGAAGTTCAATTAATTCCTTATTAGTCAGGTATGCTCTTTTATCAACAAAAATATCAAAAAATAAAGCCAGGTGTGCCTGGGGGCCTCCAAAGGCAGACACACCTAACTTTAACACTTCTTTGAGGTAAATTAAAGATCGAATTTTCCGCATAAAGGAAAATCGGGCTTATTTTTTTAATCCGATTTCAGCTAATCGCTGATCCAGAAATTCACCAGCTGTCATATCCTCATATTGTTTCGGGTTTTCTTCATCAATACAGCTTTCCAGGCATGTTAAATCCATTTCTGATCTTGGGTGCATGAAAAATGGAATTGAATATCTGGAAGTGTTCATTTTTTCTTTTGGAGGATTCACCACCCTATGGATGGTAGACTTTAACTTATCATTAGTAAGTCTTGCCAGCATATCTCCAACATTAACAATGATTTGATCTGGCAGAGCAGTAATTGGAATCCATTTACCGTCTTTTCTCAATACCTGGAGTCCATCAGCACTTGCACCCATTAAGAGTGTGATCAAATTAATATCCCCATGTTCGGCGGCCCTTACAGCATCATCTGGTACTTCGTCAGGGTTAGTGATTGGGTAATAATGGATTGCTCTGAGGATGCTATTACCATATGAAGCCTTATTCTGGAAGTAATTTTCAGGAAGGCCAAGGTGAATAGCAATAGCACTTAGCATATCTAATCCTGCTTGCTCAAGCGTTTTGAAAGCATGAAGGCAGGCATCTTTAAATTCAGGAACTTCTTCCGGCCATACATTATCAGGATATTCATCCGTAAGTGGATGAGAAGAGTCATTTGGTTGTCCTACATGGTAGAATTCTTTCAAGTCACCAACATTTCTTCCTTTTGCATGCTCCTTCATCTTACCGTTATATCCTCTTTGGCCAGCGATATCCGGTCTCTCATATTTCTTTTTCACTTCGTCGTCCAGGCGGAAAAACTCTTTCACATTATTATATAATTTCTCCTGGAGTTCGTCACTCAGTCCATGGTTTTTGACTGCTACAAAACCAATGTTCTGATAAGCATCTCCTAAAGCCTTCACAAATTCAGCTTTCCTTTCAGGGTCATTGCTCCTGAAGTCATTCAAATCCAGTGATGGAATATCGTTATATAGTATGTCAGACATTTTATAATGTATTTATTGCATTGCAAACTACTTATTTTTTCTTAATATTAATAAACCGAAATACACACAATATCGACAAAATCAACAAGATATGATGAAAATTAGAATAACAACTATCTGTTTGTTAGCTATTTTAGCAGTTACTTCTTGTAACACTAAGGAAGGATCGGATGAGGAATCTGCAGAAGATTCAACTGCAATGGCAGAAGAAACAATGACTGAGGATGCTCCAATCAGCATCTCACCGGTAACAAATTCTCCAGAATTTAATGATTCGATGTTGGAAATGAATTCACCATCAGAATCAGCAGAACTAAAACCTGGTACTGTGAATTTTAATTTTAATGTGAAGAATTATACTCTGGCTAGTCAGACTCCTGATGCCGATATAAAGAATTGTGCAAATTCAGATAAAGGACAACATATTCACCTTATTTTAAATAATGAGCCTTATTCTGCTCACTACGACGCTCAGTTTGACAAAGAAATGGAAGAAGGTCACTACGTGGCTCTGGCTTTTCTTTCTAGATCTTACCATGAGAGTCTTAAAAATCCTGATGCATATGTAATTCGTCAGTTCACAGTTGGAGATGTTGACGCTGAGCCTGCTGATTTAACACAGCCTCATATGTTTTATAGCCGACCTAAAGGTGAGTACAGTGGAGCAAATACAGAAAAGGTGCTTTTAGATTTTTACCTGTTAAATACTGACCTTTCAGCAGATGGTAACAAGGTAAGAGCTACCATAAACGAAGAAACTTTCCTTATTGATAAATGGCAACCTTATTTTATTGAAGGAATGCCGATGGGAGAAAACACTATTATGTTAGAACTTATCGACAGCGAGGGAAATGTAGTTCCTGGTCCATTCAATACTGTTGAAAGAACCATTACATTGACAGAATAGAAAGAAATCCACTAATAATATAAACGAACCCGGTGCAATGCCGGGTTTTTTTATAAATATAATTCAATTAAAACGGGAAGAGATTTTAGTTCACCGATGTCCAGGTGATACCTGTAAAAATCGATCAATACATGAAGTAACTCTCTTCTTACCGTATTACTTATTTCAGATTTTTCTCCATAATCAGAGGAACTCAACTCTTCAAATCCATCCAAAATTGGCTGGTTGATTTTCAGGTTATAAAATGATTCCATTTCATCAGCCAGGACATATCCGCTTTCCATATTTAGGCCCAGGTAAGGGCTTAGTTTTATCAGAAATTTTAAATGAAAGTTATTAATGTCCTGGTCGATCTGATCGAAAATGCAAATTGAGTTTCTAATGAAGTCATGTACAGGTTGTGGGTCCTGATCTTGTTTTACTATTTTGAAAAGAATCTCAGATAAAAATAAGCCAATCCCCCTTTTTACCGGGTCAAATGGAATTGTTTTATAATGAAAATCAATTCGGGCTTCGTTTATCCTGGTTATTTTATCATCGTTTCTGTCATAAATAACCATTTCAAGAAGATTCAAAGGCTGATAAAGAGCGATTTTACCTTTTCCTTTAGATGTTCTGGCACTGTTAATAATAAAGGATTTCAATCCTTTATCCCTGGTGAAAATCCTGCATATTATTGATGATTCACCGTATTTGATGTAATTGAAAACTATTCCTTGTGTATTAGTAAGCATTTTACGGAATAATTACAGCCTTACCAATATAGCCATCTTCATAGAATTGGTCTGCCATGAAAAAAAGATAAACTCCCGGAGGTATATTCGAAGGTGGATTCCATGAAGCAGAGCCTCCTTTACTTTCAATTTCGTCAACGAAAACTCCTGATGCAGTCGTGATTTTAATATTGCTGTTCCCTTTGATATCACTAATGGTTATGATTTCATTTCTTTCAACAGAGAAAGGGTTTGGATAAATGTTTACGGAATTATAATCTGTAGCAGGTAATGTGGCATCACTTTGATATGCGACTATTCCTCTATCTGTTAATGCATAAACCTTACCAGAAGAAGGGTCATATTCTAATTGTAATACATTATTAGATGGCAGAAGGGAATTTTCGGTATTAAAAAAAGCAAGTTCCTCTTCCAGATTAGAGTCAAATAATCGTATTCCCAATGCGGTTGCAGTCCAGAGCCTGTCGCCGGTATCAATAAATAAATCATTCACTTTTCTGCCTTCTAATAAGTAGCGGCCATCTATAATTGGTCTTGAAGCATTCATTGCAACAAAATCAAATACCCCAAATGGAACATCTAAAAACCAAACGCCATTATTGGAAGCAATCCATATTCTCCCATCGCTATCCGAACCTAAATTATAGATCGTACCAGGTAAGCCACCATTGTTCTCACTGGAGGTTAATATCCGAAATTCCTGATCTTCAGGATTAATAATTACTATTTTACCATCTGGATTTTGGCTTGTTAAGGCTATGATATTTCCGTCAACTATTTTGAGGTTTCTTATATAGTTTAATCTGCTATCTGCTTTTGGAAAGGGAGTAGTGGTTTCCAGATCTTCGGTGTATAAATAGGCTGTACTATTTGTCTGAGCAAATAATAATTTATCCGCAAAAGAAGTGATTGCAGTAAATTCATAATCGTTAGGGCCTTCACCGGCTATTACATCTATTTCTAACGTTTCTCCTGTTAACAGTACGGGGTTTTCTAAGTCTGATATTAGACCACGGGAGATGGATGCGAAATAATATTTCTGGTTATGGTATGCAACATCGGTAATTATGGCATCGAATAAAGAAGTTTCTTTCCATTCGGAGTTTTCTAAATATGAAATTAATTCAGCTTCATTAGAATTAAGGGCGAATAGATTGCTGCCGGTAAATCGAATTGCTGAAGGAAAGTTATTCTCCGGTCCATCAGGTTTCAGGGATGTAGTATTATTATTATCAATCCTGATCAATCCTGAATTTCTGGTGCCCAGAAACACTATGTCATTATTAACAACGATATCAAGCGGGTCTATAGTGGACGAGAGGTCTGCTATGTTTGTAAAAACACCATTATTCCAGGTGTAAACATTATTTTCGTTGACAAGAAATAATTGTGAATTGTAAGTAGATCCAGCTATCCATCCATCTACCGGTTGGTTTTCTACAGTTGACCAGGTTCCATCAATCGATTTTTTCAGGAGACCTCCAGCTTTAGTTATTGCTAAAACTTCACCTCCTAATTCAAAAAACTCTTTTATTGCAATTTCTGACCTGACTTTCCATTGATTAAAGTCAGCTAGATTAGAATTCCTTGAAGCTGCTTTGATTCCTTCATCGGTCGAAATATAAATACTGTCAGATAGAAAAGTGATATCAAATACTTTAACAGATTTGGCACTATCTCCAATTTGCAAAAAAGCATCTCTTATAGAAAGATCTTCTAAATTAGCTAATACTAATCCTTCATCTGTAGCCAGATAGAGAAGACCGTTAAACTCTTTGATTGAATTGATGTAAAAATTGGTTGATGGAGAAACAAGCTCATTATTTATGATTATTTCATTTTTCTGAACTTTATATAAAGAACCATCTGCGAAGCCATAAATAAGATAATCAGAGGAGCTAAAAGCAGAAGATATGTTTTCAGCCGGTAATTCATCAGTATTAACTTTAGAGATCCATCCTTCAATCGGGACGTAGGAGAAAATACCCGGGTTACTGATTCCGATAATTTCATCGTTAAACCCGACTACAAATTCTGTAGTATTATAGGAATAATGTGCTTCCCATGTACCTGTCGGAATATTATTTTGTGCTGAAATATTCAGAAAGAATAGGGAAGGTAAAATAAACCTTAAGAATCTAGTTAGAATTTTTAAGGCCGGTAAAAAAGCATTTTCGACATCTCGCTTCATAACTTTCGGTTTCTCCAACCAGGACTTTATCATCATTGATTACTTTTCTGAAAGAATAATTAGCAAGGGATCCGTTTTTCATGCAGATCGCATGAACTTTAGTGACAAACTCTGCTACAGCCATTAAATAAGGCATAGGACCAAAAGGCCTGCCCATATAGTCCATGTCTAAACCCGCAACAACTACTCTTTTTCCCTCGTTTGCAAGTTCATTACAGACATCAACAATTCTTTTATCAAAAAATTGAGCCTCATCGATACCAACTACCGAGCAATCTCCGGCTTTTAATAAAATATCATCTGCAAAATTAACCGTAGTTGAACGAATAGCATTTTTGTTGTGGGAAACTATTTCTGATTCAGAATACCGATTATCAATGACAGGTTTAAAAATTTCTACTTTCTGATTTGCCAGGACTGCACGATTAAGTCTTCTGATTAACTCTTCAGTTTTTCCGGAAAACATCGATCCGCAAATCACCTCTATCCAACCGGAGTATTTCTCTCCGTCTCCATATTGCTCTAAAGATGGTTCAATAAACATGCTCCAAAGATAAAGCTAATCATCGGAATAATTAATATGTGGAAGTTTATAATCTCGAGGTGTTTTTATTTCTATACGTCCTTTTATCGGTTTGGCCTGACATGCAAGCCTTTCTCCCGGTTTTAATCTATTTAAAAACAGGAACCTCTCTTCTACCTCGGCAGGCTTTGAAATGTTCTCACTACCATTCACCACTAACATTCTACAGGTTGTGCATTTACCTTTTCCCCCGCAGATGTTCATCCATTGAATTTTTTCCTTTTTAAAAATGTCCAGGAATGACTCTTCGTTATCTGAAAAAATGATAGACCTATCTTTTAGACTTGTAATTACAATTACATTTTCCATTATCCATAAATTGATCTATCAGATTAATCAATAACCTTACAAATTGTTCGTTAAAATAGAAATAAATTCTAACATTGCTTAAGGATACTTTTTTTGGTATTGATTTTTGGAATAAAACTAAGAATTATGTCTTCACCTGCTTTAAATGAATATTACCTTAACGATTATGCAAGCAATGTAGCACGGCAGATTTGTGCAGCTACTTTTTCAGAAACAGAGAAAGTCTCGGGTTCTGATATTAAAAAGCTTACTTCAGTCAGGCAGGTCAATTATTTCGTTATCAAATATCTGTTCCAGAATTGGAAAAAGGAGATGAAGCAAATCACTGCCAGTCCTTATTTTAATTATGATCATCCCGAAGTTAAAGAAGCGCTAATCACATTTAAAAATAAGGTCTCAAATCATATTTTGATTGCTGAGAATGACCTTGAGCCATTAGTTAAAGAGTCTGTGAAGGATACTTTGATGTTGATGTATTCTCCTTATGATTATTTCATTGCTGAATTTAAGCAGTCAGCTCCTTTAAAGGTTAAAACACTTGAGGAAAAAGGAAAGTATCTGACTATAAATAAGAAACTATGGGATTCATTAATTGCAAGTTTGAAAAATTCCTCAGAAGAAGAATTTACAGCGGGCTATCTGGAATCTGAGTTTAATAAGGTGTGCGAAGAAAGTGGTCATGAACCCGATTCGATAGACCATATAATTGAAGATTTGGGTGAATATCAGCCAATAGAAGAGGGTAAGCTCTATTCAGAGAGTCGTGGAGATTATGATGCTGATCCTGTTCACGAAGAAAAAGTAGTTGAAAGTGAAGTTAGTCTGAAAGAAACAGATGAAATGATCAACGAAAATATAGAGGAGGAGGATTCAAACAACCCAAAACCTATAGTGGATAAATATCAGTCTGATTATGAAACTTTAAATGATAAGGTGGCTTCTGAAAGAGGGAAAGTGAAGACACTTGCCGATCAAAATCTAAATTCAATTAAAAAAGGGCTTTCACTTAACCAGAGATATATGTTCACCAGAGAACTTTTTGGTGGTGATCCACAAATGTTTGATCAAGCGATAGAAAAATTAGATGATTGCTCGGAATACAACGAAGTTATCAGCCTTATAGAAAAAGAGTTTGCTCCAAACAACCATTGGAATATGGACTCTTATGAGGTAAGTGAATTTATGCACATGGTTAATCGAAGATTTCCTGACTAATAGCCAAATCTTAATTTGAATTTAATATAACAGTTTTAGTTAATATTAGTGAGACAGGACTTGCATTCTATGTGAGTCCAGTTTTACCATTGTGAATAGCAATACTGTAAAAGCTATAAGAGATGAACCCCCATAACTGAAGAATGGAAGAGGTATGCCAATTACCGGGAAAAGCCCGATAGTCATGCTTAAGTTGATGGAAAAGTGGAAAAACAAGATCATTGCTACGCAATATCCATAAACCCGGCTAAACCTCATCTTCTGTCTCTCGGCTAATTGAATTACTCTAAGGATAAGAGCACTAAATAAAACGATTACTATAAATGAACCGATATAACCATGTTCTTCTCCTATAGTACAGAATATAAAGTCAGTACTTTGCTCAGGAACATAGTCGTATTTTGTTTGAGTACCTTCTAAAAACCCCTTTCCATCAAAACCTCCGGAGCCGATTGCAATTTTTGACTGGTTAACATTATACCCGGCACCTTGTGGATCAAGATCAGGATTAAATAGTACCAGGATCCTTGTTTGCTGGTGGGGCTTAAGTACATCCTCAAAGACAAAATCCACACTTCTAACAACACCACAGATTGCAACGGTTATCAGAATTGATGTTATTAATTTAGATCGCTTAGCCCTGTTTAAAAATGTTGCTAAAGCACCTATAACAATTATGCCTGAGTAAATATAAATTTGATTTAACTCTAGAATCTGCGTGAGGTAAATTGCAAGTAAAAATACAATAGCCCCCAGTACCCCGAGTATTAGTGGTATTGGGGATAATCCTTCTCTAAATAATACCAGAATAAAAATGCTAAATACCATTGCAGTACCCGCATCCCCTTGAAGAAGGATCAAAGCAACAGGTAAAAACAAAATAGCGCCGACTGCCATAAGATCAGGGATTCGGTCGAGCTTTGCCTGGGGGTCTCCCAAATATTTAGCCAGAGCTAATGCAGTAACAAATTTAGCGAATTCTGAGGGTTGGAATCTGAAGCTGCCAATTTCAAACCATGAGGTAGAACCTGCCACTTCCCTTCCGAAGAATAATACAGCTATTAGTAACAGTAAAACAACTCCAAAGGCAACATAGGCCAATGAGTCTATCAACCTGAAATCAGCAAAAAAGATGATAATTATGGTAACGACAGAAGCACCAATCCATACTAACTGCTTTCCGGAATTCAGATTAAGATCGAAAATACTCTGATTTGCTGATGCATCATAAACCGCAGCATAAATATTAAACCACCCGAACAGGACAAGGGCAAAGTAAAGGAATATTGTGATCCAGTCTACATTAGCAAATATATCTGTTCTTTCTCTCATTTTTAATATATAAAGTCGCCTTCAAGTGCGTAATCTTCAATGTTCTTTCTTTCTATTTCACCTTTCAGATATTTTTCTATCATTAGTCCGGCTATCGATGCTGCAGCCCTTGCTCCCTGGCCTGCATTTTCTACATAAACTGAAACTGCAATCTTTGGGTTATCCTTTGGTGCAAAAGCCATAAATACAGAGTGATCTTCTCCATGAGGGTTTTGAGCTGTACCGGTTTTTCCACATACAACAATGTCATCAATGTGTGCTCTTGCGCCAGTACCTGACCACCCACTGTTAACCACAGCATCCATCGCATCTACCACAACTCCATATTTGTCCGGAGATACAGATGTATAATTTTTCTTTTTATATTTTTCAGGTACTAATTCTTTAGAGCCGCCTATTTCTTTAACCAGGTGAGGTGTTATATAAAAGCCTCTGTTAGCGATGATTGCTGACAGGTTTGCCATTTGTAAAGGTGAAACCCCTAGCTCACCCTGACCAATAGATAGGGAGTAAACTGTAAAAAAGTTCCATGATCCTTCTCCATAAATTCTGTTATAAAGACTTACTGTTGGTACAACACCTGTTCGTTCGTTTGGTAGGTCGATACCCAGCCTTTGTCCTAATCCGAAAGTTTTGAGGTGCTTGATCCAGCCTTCGAGACCTACAGCAGCGTCAGCATTAAAAGAGTTGACTTCCCCTTGTTGAATAATTCTCTTAAAAGTCTCATAAAAATAAGGATTGCATGAGTGCTTAATTGCGCCTCTAAGGTCTTCATAGCTATGAGGTCCGTGACAGTTTATAATACTTCGATTACAAACAACCCTGGTTTGCGGAGTTATAACACCCTCTTCCAATGCTATCAATGCCTGGATCATTTTAAAAATTGAACCGGGAGGATATTGATCCGCCTGGATAGGACGGTTATATAATGGTTTTGTGGTGTCAGAATTAATTAAAGAATAGTTCTTACTAAATTCCCTACCAGTAAGTAAATTGGGATTATAAGAAGGAGCAGATACGATTGACAGGATTTCTCCGGTTGCCGGTTCTATTGCCACCACACTACCGATCTTTCCATCCATTAATTTTTCACCATATTTTTGCAGTTCGCTATCAATTGTTGTAGTAATATTCAATCCCGGTTCAGGAATAGTGTCAGCCTTTCCTTCTTTATATTTACCCTTGACCACACCATGAACATTGATCATTTTATATGAAACCCCTCTTTTTCCTCTAAGAGCGTCTTCATATCTGGATTCAAGTCCGCTGATACCGATTAAATCACCACTCTTATAATAATTGGTCGTGTCTCTTTTTAGAATTCCCGGAGTTACTTCTCCGATATAGCCAAGGGCATTCGCCATTCCACTATATGGATAATACCTATTGGTTTTTGGAGTGACATAAAAGCCACTGTATTCGGAAAATCTATCCTGGATTCTGGCAAATTCTTCATTTGACATTTGCGAATAGAATACTGAAGGTTTTACATAGCTGTATCCCTTAGCCTCAGACATTCTTTCAATAAAGTTTTGCTTGTCTATATCAAGAAGTGAGCAAAATTTAGTGGTGTCTTCCATGTCGACTTCACTGGGCACCACCATTATATCATAAACAGGTTTGTTGTAAACTATTATTTCCCCATTTCGATCGTAGACCAGACCACGATAGGGGTATTCAACAAACTTTCTACGGCTATTATTATCAGCAGCAAGTCTGGATGTTTCGTCTATGATTTGTAAATGAAAGAGTCGCGTCAGAAGAATAATTCCTACAAAAATCACCACTGACTGAATGATTACCTTTCTCTCTTTAAACATTACAGTAGCCTCTCTTTTCTTCCACTAACGGTTAAATATTGTACAATTAGAATAACAAGTACCGTAAAAATAGTACTGGCAAAAACTTTATATAAAGTTAAGAAGAAAAGTGATTTGTTAGAAGCCTCTACGAAGAAGATTACGCACTGGTGTAAGAAAACAAGAAAGAAAGAATAACCGATGTACCAACTAAACCCTGTGTTTTTCACATTGGGAACATTAATCGGGTCCGGAGTTCTTGGAAAGTTATACTGTAAAAATATTGGTCTTATAAAAGTCAATAGCAGGCAGGCAGAAGCGTGGATACCAATACTATTGTAAAAAACATCGATTAATAGTCCTACTAAAAAACCAATTATAAGTTGCCAGACTCTTCCGACCGTAAAAGGTATACTCAATAATATGGCTACATATAAGAAGCAAAAAGCAACATCAAAAAGCACAATATTCTTCAATATGGTTATCTGGATCAAAATAATTAGTAATGATCCCAAAATATATTTTAGGTTACTATTACTCCTCATTTGGTATAGTTACTTGTTGAAGACTGTCTAACTCCTGCTTTTTAAAGCTTTTTACAACGAAAACATAAGAAAGTGCCTGGAAGTCAGTGCTAAGCTCCACTGTTATGTCATAAAAAATATCTCCTTCATCAATGGAGTATTCGGATACGGTTCCAATCAGGATGTCATTAGGAAAAATTGAATTATATCCACTTGTAAAAACTGAATCTCCCTCCTGAATATCATAGTGTCTGGGCACATATAATATTTTCCCATGCGTCGGAGATTTGCCATCCCAGGTCAGAGTACAAAAATTACCAAATCTGCTTATTGTAGAAGAGATATTGGTGCCAGTATGCAATACCGATTTAACGACACTATACTGATCAGAAACATGCATCACTTTTCCCACAACACCATCTGTGCCAATAACTGCCATCTCAGGAGTTATGCCGTGATCTGACCCTTTATCCAGAGTGATATAATTGGTAAATCTGTTTACTGAATTATCAACTACTTCAGCAGCCATAGTTTCAAACTTTCTATCAAAAACCAATAGATTTTCAACACTGTCACTATGGATTTTATCCGAGTATTTAATCAGTTGTCTTTTTAATAAAGCGTTTTCCCTGGCGAGCTCTTCATTGACTTTTTTCAGAGTAAAATAGTCATTCACATTCTGAGTGTATTCAGCTACCCTTCCAGCCACTGCAGATGAGGAATTAAAGAATACTGCAGACTGATAGCTATTGTTATTTACTATCAGAAAGAAGCATAGAATTTCCAATGCTGCAAAAACAAAGAAAGCTCTAAACCGGATTAGAAATAAAAACAACTGCTGCATACCTTCCGGTCAGTCTTAAATTAAAAAATCAGGTCAATAATACGTTTTTGAATGTATTGAGGTTCTTAAGAGCAAGTCCTGTTCCTCTAACAACTGCTCTTAACGGATCATCTGCAATGTGTACAGGTAGTTTGGTCTTAAGTGCCAGTCTCTTGTCCAGTCCTCTAAGTAGTGCCCCACCGCCGGTCAGGTGAATACCTCTGTCATAGATATCCGCAGAAAGTTCTGGTGGAGAAATCTCCAGCGCTTTTAGAACTGCTTCTTCTATTTTTGAAACAGACTTATCGAGAGCAAATGCGATCTCGCTATAAGATACTTTTATAACTTTAGGAATACCTGTCATTAAATCACGACCTCTGATCTCGTATTCTTCAGGAGGATCATCAAGTTCAGTCATCGCTGCGCCAACCTCTATCTTAACTTTTTCTGCAGAACGCTCACCAATCAGTAGGTTGTGCTGTCTCCTCATATAGTCGAGAATATCCTTATTAAATGAGTCACCTGCAACACGTATTGATTGATCACAAACAATACCTGAAAGAGCAATAACAGCAATTTCAGTAGTACCACCACCGATATCAACTATCATTGATCCAACTGGTTGTTCGATGTCGATTCCAATACCAATAGCAGCGGCAATAGGTTCGTGAACCATGTATACCTCTTTTGCACCTGCGTGTTCAGCAGAGTCACGGACAGCACGTTTTTCTACTTCAGTAATTCCTGAGGGGATACAAATAACCATTCTGTGTGACTGAGGAAGAAAACTACGCTTGCTACCATCAATCATCTTGATCATTCCTCTGATCATGTGTTCTGCAGCATGGAAGTCTGCAATAACACCATCTTTAAGTGGACGAATGGTTTTTATACTCTCGTGAGTTTTTTCGTGCATTTGCATGGCTTGTCGGCCAATTGCAAGTACTTTATTAGTTGCTTTATCAATAGCGATAATGCTTGGCTCATCAACAGCTATTTTATCCCTTTGAATAATAAGGGTGTTGGCCGTTCCGAGGTCAATTGCAATGTCGCTTGAAAAAATGTCAAACAATCCCATGCTGTGAATTTAATTAGGCTATTTTAATAAGTCTTTCTTTCCATTAAAAGTTGCAATATACAAATATCTTATTTTTCAAAGGAAAGATTGTAAGATTAATGTTTAAAGTGTCTGGTACCGGTAAAGACCATTGCCATGTTATGACTATCGCAGTAGTCAATAGAATCTTTATCTTTTATAGATCCCCCTGGCTGTACCACTGCTGTAATTCCTGCCTTATCAGCTATTTCCACGCAATCCGGGAAAGGAAAGAATGCATCTGATGCCATTACCGAACCTTCAAGCTCAAAACCAAACTGCTTAGCTTTTTCAATTGCCTGTTTAAGGGCGTCTACGCGTGATGTTTGGCCAACTCCACTAGCTAAAAGCTGATTTCCGCGAGCAAGAATAATTGTATTTGACTTAGTATGCTTACAAACTTTAGAAGCAAAAACAAGGTCAGAAATTTCTGCTTCGGTAGCTGTTTTTTTCGTCACTGTTTCGAAATCATCTTTTTGATCAGTTTTAAGATCCCTGTCTTGAACGATTACGCCGTTAAGAAGTGATTTAAACTGTTTTTTATCTGTAAGATTCGCTTTCTTTTCGAGTAAAATTCTATTTTTCTTAGTCTTAAGTATCTCTAAAGCATCTTCATCAAAAGATGGAGCGATCAAAACTTCACAAAATAATTTTGTGATTTCTTCAGCAGCATCTTTGTCTACCGGCTTGTTAGTAATTAGTATTCCGCCAAATGCAGAAATAGTGTCAGCTTCAAAGGCTCTTAAATATGCATCTTTCACAGTTGCCCCGGTAGCACATCCACAGGCATTTGTATGTTTAAGGATTGCAAATGCAGTGTCACTTTCATCAAATTCTTCGATCAAATTAATAGCTGCGTCAATATCCACAAGGTTATTGTAGCTCAATTCCTTACCGTGCAATTGGTTTAACAGATCAGATAAAGGTCCGTAAAAAGCAGCTTTTTGGTGAGGGTTTTCTCCATATCTCAATGTTTTCCCTTCACTATAGCTGGCTTTAAATGCTTCGACAGTGTTTTCTTCATTAAAATAATTAAAGATCGCACTGTCATAATGTGAGCTTATATGAAATGCTTCAGCAGCATATCTTTTCCTCGTACTAATATCAGTGTTGCCCTTGCCATTTTCCAGAACGGTTAGGACATCATCGTATTGGTTACGGGAAGATACTATCCAGACATCTTTAAAGTTTTTGGCGGCAGCTCTTATTAAGGAAATACCTCCGATATCGATCTTCTCAATTATATCCTGTTCAACTGCACCGCTGGCAACAGTTTCTTCGAAAGGATAAAGATCTACGATTACAAGGTCTATAGAAGGGATTTTATATTCCTCTGCTTGTTTTTTATCATTATCATCATCACGTCGCTGAAGAATTCCTCCAAATACTTTCGGGTGAAGTGTTTTAACTCTTCCTCCAAAAATTGATGGGTAAGAAGTAAGGTCTTCAACCGGAACTACAGGAATGTCAAGATCTTCGATGAATTTTTGAGTTCCACCAGTGGAGTAAATAGTTACTCCTTCTTCATGAAGTTTTTTCACTATCGGGGCTAACCCGTCTTTGTAAAAAACTGAAATTAATGCTGAAGAGATTTTTATGTTAGACATGATGTGATAATTGTTTTTAGCGTTTTAGGTGTTATGCTTTATCAGTTAATATTTTTTCTATAACTTTTTTGTAATGCTTGTGCTCTTGTTGAAGAACTTTCTGGGCAAGAGTTTCGGGTGTATCTTTCGGTTCAACCTTTACCTTAGCCTGGAAAATTACATCTCCTTCATCGTAATTGTTATTAACATAATGAATGGTAAGGCCACTTTCTTTTTCGCCAGCTTCGATTACTGCTTTATGGACTTTTTTACCATACATTCCTTTGCCCCCGTATTTTGGTAATAAGGCCGGGTGTATGTTAATGATCTTACCGGGGAAGGCTTTAACCATGGATTCCGGGATCAACCAGAGAAAGCCTGCAAGGACGATCAGGTCTATGCCTTCACTTTGCATTAGAATAATCAGTTCGTTGCTGTCGTATAATGATTCGCGGTTAAATACCAGGTGAGAGATATTGTTTTCTACTGCGTAATCTATTACTCCTGCATCAGGCTTATTGGTGAGAACAAGTGAAACTTCGATTTCTTTGGAATCTTTAAAATGATCAATTATTGCTTTGGCATTTGTTCCGGATCCCGATGCAAATATTGCTATTTTTTTTCTCCTGGTTTTCAATACTGAATTTATTTGAAAATTCTTTTGCAAATATATTAAAGCATTGTCATACTGACTAATCCGAGAAGCATGATCAGCTTAGCAGTTGTACTTAAATATCTGTACGATCGTTTAGTGTCCGCCCGGTATATTTGATAGATGAAAAATATCCACGGCAAACTCAATATAGTGAAAAATATACCAAGTGATTTTAAATTATATATCAAACACACAAAAACACAGCTGAATGTGAAAAAAATAATGATACCATAAAGGATTTTTTTGTTTTTCTCAATCCTAAAACGATTGGAATCGTCCTGCATCCAAATTCTTCATCACCTTTTATATCTTCCATATCCTTAATTATTTCACGGATTAAGGTAAGTGTAAAAGCGAAATAACTATATAACAGTACCTTCTCTATGTTTTGAGGAAATACAAGGAAAACACTAAAGATGCTTAGAGCCGTCAGAATTGCCACAGAGAAATTACCCCAAAAAGGGAGTCTTTTTAATCGATTACTATAGAGCCAGAGTAAATAGGCTGCGAGTACGTTTACCAGTCCTACCTTATAATCGATCAGAAGTCCGATGGATATACCCAGAAAGTTTAAAGTGGTATGAGCGAGCATCGCATGCCTTCTCTTTATATACTTTCCTATTATTACTTCCTGAGGTTTATTAACGTAGTCAATTTTGATATCATAATAATCGTTGATCAGGTAACCTGATGCAGCAAGAATGACTGTTGAGAATGAAAGAGCAGCCATCCTTGGACTAAAAAGGATGCTTTGCCAGTCACTGTATTCGATCAGGAATATGGCGGTTAGGTATTGACCAAGGACGATAATCAAAAGATTCGGCCAGCGGGTAACTTTAATAAAGGCTAGAAATTTAGTAGTTAACGACATTTCAGGAATTATATGTATCAAGAATGTGTTGACTAATGACTTTGTATATTTCTGCTATTCCTTCATCAAAATCAAGTGATTCAAGGTGCTTGTCAAGAGTTTGCAGATCCCCTCTTTTTGCTGGTCCGGTTTGTGCTTTTTCAGGTCCAAACGAAAGGCTGTTTTCTATCGTTTGTCTTATTAGAGGTTCCAATAGGTCAAAGTTTAGCTTGCCTTTTTGAGCCAGTTCTTTGCTCACTCTTACCATATGGTTGGTGAAGTTAGATGCAAACACTGCCGCAACATGAAGTTTAGCTCTTTTTTCTGAACTCATTTCCTCAGCTGATCTCCCAATGTTTTTTCCCAGTGAAAGTAATGCTTTTACAATTTGTGGGTCATCAGATTCTACAAGGAAAGGAGTGTTTTGCCAATCCGGAGGATTTTTTCTCAGAAAAGTCTGTAATGGATAAAAAACTCCAATATTTGAATGAGGCCTTAATTCTTCAAATGATTTTACTCCACTAGTATGAATTACAATTGTATCATCAGGAACAACAATGGATTGTGAAACTTCTTCTATAACATCATCCTTTACGGCTATGATAACAATATCCGGATCGAAAGCTCTGAAGTCCGGATCGGTAACAGGTTCTGCCTCATAAAGTGAGCGGGTTATATTGGCCGCACGTTCATATTGCCTGCTGTAAACAGCCGAGACAGTATGGCCTTTTTCTTCTAAAATTGAAGAAAGGGCTTGTGAAACATTCCCGGTTCCAACCAGGCAAATATTAAAATGTTTTGTTCCGAACATTTACTTAAAGTGTATATCTGATTCCCATGCCTCCCTGAAAATCAGGTGCAGCGTCAGCACCTCCAAAATTAACAAACAAGCCCACTTCTGCAAATGCTGACACCGGAGTTTTAGGATGGCTGTATTCAAAGCCGGCAAATATATCCGGACTTCTGAAAGTCACTTCTGTATTTCTCGAGGTAGGTTCGGAAGTTACTCCCTCCTGGGTTTGATAATCATACAGGTATTTGGTCTCAAATCTCCTGAATGAAAAGCCAATGCCTGCATACCAGTCAGCAGTATAGTCTTTGCTTATTCTACCTTGATACATTATTCGAGTCAATAGAGCATAAATGTTGCCGGAATGATCAAGGTATTTTGGTGATTGCAGATCTTCGACAAAGCTTTGCTGATAAAATTGATTTTCAAGATAGGGGTCAAATAATCCTGAAAAACCAACTCCTGCTACTACTTCTGCAGCGATTTTCTGCTTATAAGATAATTTGTAACTCAGGCCCCACGGCTCTCCGATCCTGGCTCCAAGCGAATGAGTAAATAGTTTCCTTTTATATTTAATCGGGCATAATAAAACATCTTGCTGTCTTTTATTGTGCCTCATTTTCTGAGCTTTTAAATCCTGAAAAGATAGGATAGAAAAAGTAAAGCACAGAATAAAAAATATCTTTCTGTTCATAAAAATAGCTGGTTTGAGAAAGTAAATATAGTCGTTTAAAAGCTCGGGAAAAGGGATATGTAAGGATTGAGGAGGAATAATATTTAAACCGGACTCAACTTTGGGAAGTTCTGAAAATTTAAATTGTGATTAACAATTCATATTTTCGCTTTCACTTAATTTTAAACTTAAAAATCCGAATTAATGAAAAGGTATTTTTTACTGTTGATGATCCCATTTTTATTCAGTTCCTGTGAGGCCCTTACAGGTAAAGAAATCGCCAGATTAGAAATTGATAAAGTAAGCAATGAAAATGACCTCAGGATTAAAAAGGCCAGCGTCGCATTAAATAAAGGTGATGAAATAGGAATCTGGTCAGATATGGATCTGGCGTTTGAAGGCACGGTACAACTTAGGTTTGGAATAAAAATTTATAAAAACGGGGAAGATTACCGACAATTTGAGGTAGATCCATTTGATAAGAATATTACTCTCGGAGAGGTGAAGAAAACGATCAATGGAGATACAGACTGGAGTTTTTTCGGTAAAAACACTTCAATAGAGATCGAGGAAAATGGTAATTATACTTTTGAAGGAGTGCTCATAGCTTCTGAAAACCCAACATTAAAAATTAAGAAAGCAAACCTGGTCCTCAAGAAGTAGATTTAAACAACTTCTTTGTATTGCATTTTATGAAGCTGGGTATAAAACCCGTCTTTACTCAGAAGCTCGTCGTGATTACCCACTTCTTTTATTTCGCCTTTATCAAGCACAATGATTTTATCAGCATGCTTAATGGTAGATAATCGGTGAGCAATTACGATACTTGTACGTCCTTTCATCATTTTTTCAATCGCACTCTGAATGAGTTCTTCAGTTTCAGTGTCCACACTACTGGTTGCTTCGTCCAGAACAATGATTTTCGGATTATAAACCATAACTCTGACAAAAGAGATTAATTGTCGCTGACCCACAGAAAGCGTGGCTCCTCTTTCCATTACATCGTAATCAAAACCACCTGGTAATTTTTCTATAAATTTATCAGCACCCACAAGCTTCGCAGCATCTTCAATTTGTTTATCAGTAATATCAGTGTTTCCCAGTCTGATATTTTCTCTGATGGAACCAGAAAACAGGAATACATCCTGCATTACAACACCAATATTTTCTCTTAGTGAGGCCAGATCATAATCTTTAACGCTTGTCCCATCGACCAGAATTTCTCCTTCATTTATGTCATAGAATCTATTGAGTAGATTAATAATAGAGGATTTACCGGCTCCGGTCGCTCCAACCAATGCGCAACTCTCTCCATGTGCAACTTTAAAATTGATATCTTTCAATACATCTTCGCCTTCATTGTAGGCAAACCAGACATTTTTAAATTCAACATTGCCATCGATCTTTTCAGGAACATGGTCACCTTCATCTGTAATGAAATCATTATTATCCAGAAGCTTCATGATCCGCTCTGTTGAAACAACTCCCATTTGGAGTGTATTAAATCTGTCAGCTATAAGACGCACCGGTCGGAAGAACATTCCAACATATAGAATGAAAGAAATTAAAACACCTGGTTGAAATTGTTCGAATATCACTCCTCGTCCACCATACCAAATAATCAGGGCGATCCCCGTAGCCTGGATAAACTCTGCTACAGGAAAATAAACACTGTAGTAAAGAACAGAGCGTAAATTAGCTTGTAGATGCTCGTTATTTATATCGTTAAATTTACCAAACTCCTTTTTTTCAGCACTGAAGATTTGAACGATGTTCATTCCTGTTATATGTTCCTGAACAAAGCTGTTAAGGTTTGAAACAGCATTTCTTACTGCGTTGAAAGAAGACTTGACTTTTTCTTTAAATACATATGTTGCAATAATAAGCAATGGAAAAGTAGATAGCGTGACTAAAGTAAGTCTCCAGTCAGTCCAGAACATAATTGCAAGAATGATTATTATTTGTAGCAGATCACTGATGATTGCAGCAAATCCCTGGCTAAATACATCGGCCAGGGTTTCTATATCTGAAACATTTCTCGTTACGAGCCTGCCAATAGGAGTACGGTCGAAAAACTTTAATTTAAGTTTTAACAGATGGCGATAAAGTTGAATTCTGATATCTCTTATCACATGCTGACCTAACCATCCTGATAAATAGGTGTGAAAATATTGCGCTATAAACTGGAATATCAAAAGGCCAAGAAGGATAAGGATCATCTGTACCAATAACTCGTAGTTGCCTTCAGCCACTGGGTTATCTATTGTCCAGCCAATTATAGCAGGTCTGATCGGTCCGAGGATAGAAACCATTAAAGTAAGGAAGATCAATAAAAAAAACTTTCCTTTATAAGGTTTTGCAAAAGACAGAAGTCTTTTTAAAACTGCGTAGTCGTATATTTTTCTATTTCCTTGTTCCTTATTCAAGATTGTCGTTTTTAATATTAAACCCCGGGTATTCCACCGCTGTAAGATAAAGTCCATCTGCGGGTGCTGCTCTGCCAGCTGCTTTCCGGTCTCTTTTATTTATTATTTCAATAATGTCTTCAGGCTGTAAATCCCCAAGTCCAACATTGATTAACGTTCCTGTCAACGCTCTTACCATCCCTTTAAGAAACCTGTTGGCACTAACGTGAAATTCATATCCTTGGTTCCCTTCTACCCAAAAAGCTTCTGTAACGTTACACCTAAAGTGGTGATTATTAGTCCGGCTCTTGCAAAAACTTTTAAAATCCTGTTCTCCGATCAAATATTTACAGGCTTTATTGATTTTAGTTAAATCCAGCTCCTTGCTAAAAACATAAACTTCATTTTGCCTGAAAGGGTTTTTTTGTTTACTGATATAGTAAATGTAGCTTCGGGATTTTGCAGAGAACCTTGCATGAAAACTTTCATCTACAATCTGGCAATTTTTGATCAGGATATCGCCCGGAAGCATCAGGTTCATTTTGAAAATTAACGTCTCAATATCAAATTTTTCTGGCAGATCTATGTGAAAATATTGATTTGTTGCATGAACCCCAGTGTCAGTCCGGCCACTACCCATCAAAGATAATTTTGAATCTCCGTAAAGCTGATGAAACACTTTCTCAATTGCATCCTGCACAGATCGCTTGTCTGGCTGAGTTTGCCAGCCAGTATACTCTGTGCCTTTAAAAGCAGTGCAAAATAGATACCTGTTAATTTCCATGAGCCGCAAAATTAAGTTGTAGCGCTCTAAATTGTTTAAAATATTAGCCCAAAATAAATAATTAACTACTTTTGCAGGGTCTAACAATAATTTATCGAGTTATGATTCAACGAATTCAGACAATTTTTCTTCTGCTTGTGGCAGTGTTTATGGGAACCTACGCAGTAATGCCTATCTGGGAAAAGGTTGATAAAGAAAATAACCAGGCTGTGGTAATGAGTACTTTTGAAATAAAGTATGGAAATATTGAGCCTGATTCACAAGGGATAGTCTTTACAGAAGTTAAGGAGCGAACTAACATTATGTACGTAGCCGGGATAGCAGTTCTGTCTGCGGTAGTTGCTTTGTTTTCATTATTTAGCTTTAAAAAGCGCTTAACACAATTAAAGTTAAATGCCTTTAATTCATTATTGATGCTTGCCTCATTAATAGTTCCCTTGCTTTTAGTTACAGATGCAAAGAATTTATTTAATCCTGAAGTACCTGGAACCTACTATATCATCAGTTTATTGTTGCCTGCAGGAGCAGTGATCTGCAATATCCTGTCAAATATTTTTATCAGGAAAGATGAAAAGCTCGTACGGTCAGTAGATCGATTGAGATAAAAAATAATATCATAAGAAAAGAGCCATTCGATGTCTGATGGCTCTTTTTTTATGTCCATTTGTCAATGAAATTGTAGTTGAAGTGAATGAAAAGTGTCATGTTGTCAGTTTGTTGTCACTTTTTGGTATTCGGTATGTCTTTTGATAAACCCTGAATAAAATATTAAAATAAAATTTGATATGAGTAAGGTGAAAGAAGAAAAAGGAACGATATCAATCCACACGGAAAATATTTTTCCGATCATAAAAAAATTCTTGTATTCTGATCATGAGATTTTTCTCCGAGAATTGGTTTCGAATGCAGTAGATGCTACTATGAAGCTCAAAAGGTTGAGTTCTCTGGGAGAAATGACTGAAGAGCTTGGAGATCTTACCATTGATATCAGTATAAATAAAGAAGCAAAAACGCTAACAATTGAAGACCGCGGTATTGGTATGACTGCGGAAGAAATTAAGAAATATATTAACCAGATCGCATTTTCCGGAGCAACAGAATTTGTTGAAAAATTCAAGGATGCAAAAGATGCGAATGAGATCATTGGTAAGTTCGGATTAGGTTTCTACTCATCTTTTATGGTAGCAGAGAAAGTAGAAATTGAAACTCTCTCTTACCAGGAAGGTGCTTCACCTGCCAAATGGATAAATGATGGGAGTACCGAATTTGAGATTGCTTCAATTGATAAAAAAGAAAGAGGTACAAAAATCATTCTTCACATCAATAGTGAAAGTGAAGAATTCCTTGAAGAAGCCAGAATAAATAATATTCTTGAAAAATATTGCCGTTTTCTGCCTGTTCCAATAAGATTTGGCCAGAAGGATGAAAGAATTGAGGATGGTAAAGATGATGAGGGAAATCCTAAATACAAGGAAGTAAAGGTTGATAACATAATTAATGATACCAACCCGATTTGGACTGTAGCTCCATCTGAATTGAAAGATGAAGATTATAAAAACTTCTATAGAAAGCTTTATCCATTTTCAGAAGAGCCATTATTCTGGATCCATCTAAACGTGGATTACCCGTTTAATCTTACCGGAGTTTTATATTTTCCTAAGATTAAAAACGATATCGATGTTAACAGAAATAAGATCCAGCTTTATAGCCGCCAGGTATTCATTACTGATGAGGTAAAAGATATTGTGCCTGAATTCTTAATGCTGTTACATGGTGTTATTGATTCACCGGATATCCCACTAAACGTTTCCAGAAGTTATTTACAATCTGACAGCAACGTTAAAAAGATCAACAACTACATCACAAAAAAGGTGGCTGAAAAACTTTCAGAGATCTTTAAGAATGAGCGATCAGAATTTGAGAAAAAGTGGGAAGACATTAGCGTATTTGTAAAGTATGGTATGCTTAGTGAAGATAAGTTCTATGACAGGGCGAAAGACTTTGCATTACTAACAAATGTTGATGACAAAAAATTCACTTTTGAAGAATATAAGACCGCAGTTGAGCCTGAGCAAACTGATAAAGATAAAAAGATCGTTATCCTTTACTCTACCGATGTTGCCAAGCAGAATACGTATATCGAAACTGCTAAAAGCAAGGGGTATGATGTGTTGAAGCTCGATGGAGTGATTGACAGTCATTTTATCAATATGCTGGAGCAAAAGCTTGAAAATATCACCTTGAAGAGAGTGGATTCAGAAACGATCGACAAGCTTATTGACAAAGGAACAGAAAAAGAATCTAAATTGACTGATGAGCAAAAAGATTCATTGAAGTCTGTAGTAGAGAAAGCTATTGGTAATGAAAACTACAATGTTAAAGTAGAACCGATGGATGAATCTGAAATGCCATTAGTTGTAACCTTGCCGGAGTTTATGCGAAGAATGAAAGATATGGCTAAAACCGGAGGGGGAATGAACATGTATGGAGCAATGCCAGATCAATTCGAAGTTTCTGTAAATGCAAACCATTCTATGGCAGAAAAGATTCTAAATGCCGGTGATGAAAATAAGCAGGTAGGATTAGCTAAACAGGTTTTTGATCTTGCCTTACTTTCACAAAATATGCTTGAAGGGGAGTCATTGACTAAATTTATTCAGCGTAGCGTTGACTACCTTGCCAGGTAATTATTAGTAAATTAAATAAAGAAGGTCTTGCTAATTCAGGCGAGACCTCTTTTTTTTACTTTCAGTTCTGACAGATGAAATCTTTTTCAATCTGATACGTTTATAAATATTAGATGAATCGAACACTTTATATATCAGGTATTATAATCCTCTTGTTTTCCGGCGCAATTATGGGTCAGGATACTGAATATTCGGTCATCAGTTCGGATGTTCCTGAGTCTGTAAATCTTGATATTGGTAAAGAGGAAGAGGAGGAGGAAGAAGTAAAACTGAAAAAAAAGAGGAAAAAGAAGGTTTTTTACGGCATTAAAACCAGGAAAATGTTTACCAAACGAGGGGTTGGGAGCAAAGTGGTTTATGAGAAATTTTATGTGTTAAAAGAGAATGAAAAGCCAAATAAATACGTCAGGGATATACATTATTACAGTTATGAGGATCGCAGTATAAAGGTGACAACCCCTGATAAATATACTTCTGAGCTGGGCCCGCTTCTTCATGGGCCATTTCGACAGTTTAATAGTGAACATACCCTGATGGAGGGAATATTTTATAAAGGCACGAAGCATGGACGGTGGGAATCATTTGGTAAAATGTATGACTACTATGTCCTGAAGGATAAAGAAAAATACTATCGCGGATGGCCAAAGAATTCTTTTGCCAGCTATTACGATGCCGACCGCACAAAGCTTAAAGAAGTGATTCCGATTGAGTTTGGAGAAAAAGAAGGGTATTACTACTATTTTCATGAAAATGGACTTCCTGCCGTGGTTGGTGAATATGAAAATGGGCAGAAAGTAGGTGTCTGGACAGAATATTATGAAAGGAGAAGAAGGAAAAGACAGATACAATACAGGAAAAACCCATATGACAACGACTTTATACCTTATATAGTAAGAGAATGGGATATCAGAGGAAAGTTGATATTTGAATATAATCCGGTATATAATGCCGAAGTTCCGGAAAAGTATGTTCAACTGATGTCTTCGAAATGATCGATTCTGAGTTCCTTGCCAATAAGAATTGAAATCACATCAAATTGAATATTTCCTTCCCAGTTGTTTTCATGTACATAGTGATCTGCTACTGTCATAATTGATTCGATTTTTTTGTTATTGACAGCTTCTTCAGGATTGCCAAATCTGTCGTCAGAACGGGTTTTCACTTCAATAAAATGAATGGTTTTTTCTTTGATAGCAATGATATCAATCTCAGATCTACGGTATCGGTAATTAGTTTCCAGGATATCATATCCAAGGCTAATTAAAAATAATGATGCTTTCTCTTCACCTTTATTGCCAATTTGCCTGTTTCTATTAAAAATTCTTTCCAATTTTACATTTATAGTTGATAATCGACTAATATAGCACAATAGACATTTATTATTAGAATAAAAAGCAAGGAACATGCTACCAAAAATTAATCCAATAGAAACAAAAAGCTGGAAGAAACTTGAAGCTCATTTTAAACAGATCAATAATGTTCATATGAAAGATATGTTCAGTGAAGATCCGGAGCGTTTTGAGAAATTTTCTGTTCGATTTAATAATATCTTGCTTGATTATTCTAAAAACAGAATTAACAGTGAAACAATGTCTTTGCTTAATGAACTTGCAGAAGATTGCAAGATCAGTGATGCTATAAAGTCGATGTTTTCCGGGCAACACATAAACGAAACCGAAGACCGTGCAGTATTGCATACAGCTTTGAGAAACCGTTCTGGTAAATCTGTAAAAGTTGATGGAGAGGATGTAATGCCGGAAGTAAACAGGGTTTTAGAGAAAATGAAATCCTTTAGTGGCAAGGTGATCAGTGGTGAATGGAAAGGATTTACAGGCAAAAGGATAGAGCATATTGTTAATATTGGGATTGGTGGTAGTGATCTGGGGCCATATATGGTTACAGAAGCATTAAAGCCGTACGCGGTTCCTCATATCAAAACCCATTACGTGTCAAATGTTGATGGATCTCATATTGCAGAAGTGTTAAAGGCAGTTAATCCTGAAAATACCTTATTTATTATAGCTTCTAAAACTTTCACGACACAGGAAACGATGACTAATGCTGAAACAGCAAAAGCATGGTTTCTAAGAGCAGCTGATAATAAAGAAGCTGTAAAAAAACATTTCGTCGCACTTAGTACCAATACAGAATCGGTTCAGGAATTTGGAATTGACCCGGATAATATGTTCGAATTTTGGGACTGGGTAGGAGGCCGATATTCTCTATGGTCAGCTATTGGTTTGTCAATAGCCTGTACAATCGGGTTTGATCATTTTGAAGCTTTATTAGAGGGTGCTCACGACATGGATGAACATTTCAGAACATCGAAAGCAGATGAGAATTTACCGGTAATATTGGCTTTGTTAGGCATCTGGTATAATAACTTCTTCGGGGCTGAATCGCTTGCTATCCTGCCTTATGATCAATACATGCATCGTTTTGCAGCTTATTTCCAACAGGGAGATATGGAAAGCAATGGTAAATATGTAGATCGATCAGGTGGAAATGTTAATTATCAAACAGGTCCTGTAATCTGGGGTGAACCAGGTACTAACGGACAACATGCTTTTTATCAGCTTATCCATCAGGGAACCAAATTGATACCATGTGATTTTCTTGCTCCGGCTAAAACCCATAATCTAATAGGGGATCATCATCAAAAGCTTCTTTCAAATTATTTTGCCCAAACAGAGGCATTAATGAAAGGGAAAACGGAAGAAGAGGTTAGACAAGAACTTAAATCAGCCGGTAAGTCTGAAAAAGAAATTGAGTTTTTATTGCCATTCAAAATATTTGAGGGTAATCGTCCGACGAATTCAATATTATTTAAAGAGCTAGACCCTAAAACACTCGGCTCGTTAATAGCCATGTATGAGCATAAAGTGTTTGTCCAGGGCGTTATCTGGAACATTTTTAGTTTCGATCAGTGGGGAGTAGAATTAGGTAAGCAACTAGCTAAGAACATCCTGCCTGAATTAGAAAATGAAAATGAAATTACAACACATGATCCTTCAACAAATGGATTGATTAACGCTTATAAAGAATTCAGGAAATAATTTTTTTAGAACATGAAATTTGAGCCATTAAAATTTCATCCCATATTAAAAGAAAAAATATGGGGCGGTAATAAACTGAAAACCAAACTCAACAAACCAGTTGATAACACTGATTCTGTTGGAGAAAGCTGGGAGATTTCCGGATGTCCAGGTGAAGAAAGTGTGGTCAAAAGCGGTCCTTTTGATGGTATGAAAATTACTGATTTGGTCGAAAAGGATCCTGCTGGTTTGATGGGAAAGAAGGTTTTTCAAAAATATGGCAAAGAATTTCCCTTACTATTTAAGTTTCTGGATGCCAGACAAGATCTTTCTGTTCAGGTCCATCCGGATGATAAGCTTGCTCAAGAAAAGCACGGATTGCCTTTTGGTAAAAATGAAATGTGGTATATTCTTGATGCTGAAAAAGGATCAACCCTTATTTCCGGCTTCAAAGAAGAAATGAATAAGGAAAAGTTAAAGCAAAATGTGGAAGCAGGTACTTTAGAGGAAGTTTTATTAAAACATAAAGCTAAAGCAGGCGATGTTTTCAATATCCCGGCCGGAAGAATTCATACTATTGGCAAAGGCATCTTGCTTGCCGAAATACAGCAAAGCTCTGATATTACCTACAGAATCTATGATTTTGATCGTGTTGACAAAGAAGGAAAAAAAAGGGAGTTGCATCTTGAACAGTCATATGATGCCCTGGATTACGAATTAAAAGAACAATACAAAACACACCCTGAGCCACACCCGGATTCGGAAGTAACTCTTGTATCAAATGAATATTTTTCTACCACACTGCTGGAGGTAAAATCGTCTTATAAGATAAACCCACAGTCACTTGATTCGTTTGTTGTAATGATGGGTATTGAAGGAGAATTTGCAATCACTTATCAGGATAAAAAATATGATCTTGTAAAAGGTGAATCGATACTTCTTCCTGCATCATGTGAAGAAATTATCCTTGAAGCAAAAAAAGGTAGTGCAAAGGCATTAAAGTCCTGCATTTTGTAGAAGAAATGAATGAAATAATAAATAAAGAAGTACAAATAATTGACTGGGGCCTGATTGATTATCAACAGGCATGGGATCAGCAGGAAGTTATGTTCAAGCGTTCAGTTGATCAAAAATAGCTAACAGAAAGGTGCCGGTTGAGGAACAAACGAAAACTAATAATTACCTAATATTTTGTGAACACCCCCATGTTTATACGCTGGGGAAAAGTGGAAAGCCGGAAAATTTGTTGTTAGATGAAACAGGGTTAAAACAACACGAGGCTACTTACTATAAAATTAACCGTGGAGGAGATATTACATACCATGGTCCCGGGCAACTTGTTGGATACCCCATTTTAGATCTGGAAAACTTTTTTACAGATATTCATAAATACATGCGTTTTCTGGAAGAGGGTATAATTAAAACATTAGATGATTACGGGATTAAATCAGGAAGGATAGATGGTCTTACCGGGGTTTGGCTAGACCATGAAGAGCAAAAAAATCCACGAAAAATTTGTGCCATGGGGGTAAAATCAAGCAGGTGGGTCACAATGCACGGATTTGCTTTCAATGTTAATGCTAATCTTTCCTATTTTGGTCATATTATTCCGTGCGGGATTGATGATAAAGCAGTAACTTCATTAGACAAGGAGTTAGGACGTGAAGTTGACATGAATGAAGTTAAAGAGAAAGTAAAAAGACACTTGATTGAAATATTTGAAATGAAGATATATAACCCTATCGAGGAGGCATAAAATATGAAAAAAGATATTTTAGAACGAAAGGCCGAAAAGATAGGAGTGGCATTATCAAAACAAAAAACTGGTGATTGGACTGTATACTTTATAAACTTTCATGATACCAGCTTAAAAAATGTGTTGATAAATTCTTGTGGGACGGGAGAGATTGAAGGGAAAGAAGTGAAAACTTCAGTATTGCGACACATTATTGATAGTGTTGGTCCAAATAAAGCTGTGGCTTTTGAGTCAATGGTTGAGGAGGTATTTAAGTTGGATAACGAATTTAAAATTACTTATTTTAAAGACAATCAACTTTATGATGGTGTGATCACATTTGAATCCGGTTCTATTAAAAAAGATAATACAGAATTTGTAGCAGAGATAGGGCAAGATGTGGTCCTCAGTAGATTATAAATGGAAATATTTCAACCACCTCTCAACCACATTTTATTTTTAGACATCGAAACAGCAGCAATAGAGCCTGATTTTAGTATGCTTTCAGATAGAATGCAGAAAATCTGGATCAGGAAGGCAGAGACTTTGCGCGAATCCGAAATGTATTCACCCGAAGAAATATGGAGTAAAAAAGCTGCTATCTATGCTGAATTCGGTAAAGTTATTTGTATTGGCCTTGGAGTGATAAGGCAGGTCGATGACGAATGGCAAATGCGAATTACGCATCTGAATAATGATAACGAAAATGAACTTTTACATCAGTTTTCCACCCTTGTAAGAGAAAAGTTCAATCAGGATAAACTTTTTTTATGTGCCCATAACGGAAAGGAATTTGATTTTCCTTATTTATGTCGTAGGATGGTAGTTAACCAGATCCAGATTCCTTATGTCTTAAATCTCGCTGGAAAAAAGCCATGGGAAGTGCAACACCTTGACACAATGGACTATTGGAAATTTGGAGACCGCAAAAACTTCACCTCCCTGGAAGCACTGGCTGCTATATTTGACATTCCAACCAGTAAGAGCAATTTAGATGGAAGTAAGATTCATTCTGCTTACTACAAAGAGAATAATCTGGAGGCTATATCCACATATTGCATGCAAGATGTGGAGGTTATGATGCATATTTATCTGAAATTGATCGGTAAGACTGACATCAGTACAACACAATACGTTTGAACCGTTTTATAACTCATATGGATTTAGTATTTTAGGCTCTTATAATAACAGGGTAGAGCTAAAATAACTCGACCACTTTTTAATATTTGAGCGATGGCGATGAAGGAAAATGTAATTCTTGATGTAAAAAATCTAAAAACTTATTTCACTAACAAAAGAGGAGTAGTGAAAGCAGTGGATGATATCAGTTTTACGATTCATAAGGGAGAAACGATTGGGATAGTAGGAGAAAGTGGCTCGGGAAAATCGGTAACAGCCCTTACAATGATGGGACTTCTGCCTAAACCTCAGGCTTCCATAGAAGGTGGAGATATTATATTAAATAGCCCTGGCCTTGGCCCGGTAGATGTAACTAAGGTCGATGAAAAGACCATGAGAAAAATAAGGGGTGAAGATATCGCAATGATATTTCAGGAGCCTATGAGTTCGTTAAACCCCGTTTATACTTGTGGCAACCAGGTAATGGAAGCTATTATGCTTCACAGGAATGTGAGTAGAAAAGAGGCCCGGGTGAAAACAATCGATTTATTTAAGAAAGTAAAGCTACCTCGCCCGGAAAAAATATTCGATACCTATCCTCACCAGATTTCAGGTGGTCAAAAGCAACGAGTAATGATTGCCATGGCAATGTCATGTGATCCAAGAGTTCTGATTGCTGATGAGCCTACCACTGCTCTTGATGTAACTGTTCAGAGGAGTATTGTAGATCTGATGAAAGAATTGAATGAGGATAATGATATGGCGACAATATTCATTACCCACGATCTCGGTGTTATTGCTGATATTGCAGATAAAGTTGTTGTAATGTACCAGGGAAAGATTGTCGAGCAAGGGCCAATATTTAATATATTTAATAACCCTCAACATCCATATACGAAAGGTTTATTAGCATGTCGTCCGAGACTTGATGTAAAATTAAGAGAGTTGCCTACCGTATCTGACTTCATGGAAGTAAACCAGGAAGGAGAAATTGTTGAAAAGAAAGATTCGAAATATAAATCTGCCGCATTAGCCGTTCTAAGCAACCTTGTTTCAGAAGATGAGGTCCAGGAAAAGCAGTTGAAAATGCTAAAGGATCAACCGATAATCGAGGTTAGGAATTTAAAAACGTATTTTCCGGTAAGAGAAGGGATCTTTAAAAAGAGTAAGGAAGTAATTAAAGCAGTTGACGATGTAAGCTTCAAGGTTTTCGAAGGAGAAACACTTGGTCTTGTTGGAGAGTCAGGATGTGGTAAAACAACACTCGGACGAAGCATGATGAGGCTTATTGAGCCAACAGAAGGAGAAGTCCTTTTCTTTGGTAAAAATATCCTGGATTATAACAAGAAAGAAATGATGCAACTGCGAAAAGATATGCAGATTATCTTTCAGGATCCTTACTCATCATTAAATCCAAGACAAACAATTGGTGACGCAATTGTAGAGCCGATGCGTTTCCACAGAATCGGTTCTTCAGATAAGGAAAGAAAAAGCATAGCAGAGAATCTCCTGGAAGAGGTAGGTCTTTCTGCTGATTTTTATACAAGATATCCCCATGAATTCAGTGGAGGTCAGCGACAAAGAGTTGTAATTGCCCGGGCCTTGGCTGTTGATCCTAAATTCATTATTTGCGATGAGTCAGTTTCAGCACTTGATGTGTCAGTTCAGGCACAGGTACTGAATCTTCTCAACAGACTTAAGGAAAATCACGACTTTACTTATATCTTTATCTCACACGACCTGTCGGTTGTCAAATTTATGGCAGACCGTATTATGGTGATGAATGAAGGAAAGATAGTTGAGGCCGGATTTTCAGAAAGTATTTACGATGCGCCAAAATCTGATTATACCATCAAATTAATGAATGCTATCCCACATGGTAACATCGAAGATATACGAAAGCGTACTCTCCAGCGAAAAGCGAAAACCGACACATACGGTTATTAATGTGAAAAAATATTCACAACATGAGTAGAAAAAGAAAAGGAAAAAGTAATAAGCGTTCGAAGAAGAAACGCACCAAGGATAATATTGAATTTTATAAAAATAAGATACTCCAATTATTAAATAGCAATTCAGGTAAAGCATTTACCGAAAAACAAATAGCCCGAAAAACCGGTGCAGATAATAAAAAAGCCCGAGCAATGGTTGTTCACGCCCTTGTGGACTTAGAGCTCGATGAAAAAATCAGAGAAACCGGTAAAGGATACTACACATCTATATTCGAAGGAGAATTATTAACCGGGAAGGTTGACTTTGTAAATCCACGATTTGGTTTTATTGTAGTGGAAGGTGAAGATGACGACATCAAGGTGTCTTCCAGAGATATGGGACAGGCACTTGATGGTGACGAAGTTGAAGTCCAGGTGTTTAAAGAAGGAGTCGATGGACGAAATCCGGAAGGCCGCGTGGTTCAGATCATTAAACGGTCTCGAATGGAGTTTGTCGGAAGACTGGATATGGGTGACCGGTTTGCATTTGTAATACCGGATAATAAAAGAATGCACACTGATATTTTTGTGCACAAAGGTAAACTAAAAGGTGCCCGGGATAATGATAAAGTTATTGTCAGGATAGTAAGCTGGCCTGAAGGTGAAAAAAGTCCAATTGGTGAAGTAGTTAACATACTTGGTAAAGCCGGTGATAATACTGCAGAAATGCACAGTATTATGGCTGAATTCGGTTTGCCTTTTGAATTTGAAGAAAAAATCATTGAAGCAGCAGATAAGATACCCGGCGAAATCACCAACGATGAAATTGCCAGGCGAAGAGACTTTAGAGATACGACGACATTTACGATCGATCCGGCTGATGCAAAAGATTTTGATGATGCTTTAAGCTTTGTTGATCTTGGAAATGGAATGTTTGAAATTGGCGTTCACATAGCTGATGTTTCTCATTATGTCACACCAGACAGCATTCTAGATAAAGAAGCTTTTTCCAGGGCAACTTCGGTTTATCTTGTAGATAGAACTATACCTATGTTGCCGGAAAGACTATCAAATGATCTTTGTTCACTAAGGCCAAACGAAGACAGGTTAACATTTTCAGCAACATTTAAGATGAATGCTGAAGGAGATGTAAAAGAAAAATGGTTTGGAAGAGGAGTGATTCATTCAGATAAAAGGTTTGCCTATGAAGATGCTCAGGAACTGATCGAAGGCAAAGATGGTGAGTTTGCTCATGAAGTCCGGACACTCAATAATATTGCTAAGGAGTTAAAACAAAAAAGATATAATAAAGGAGCGATCAACTTTGAGACAGTTGAGGTGAAATTCAAACTTGATGAGGAAGGGAAACCACTTGGTGTAATACCAAAGGTTAGAAAAGATGCTCATAAAATGATCGAGGAATTCATGCTTCTTGCGAATAAATCAGTAGCTGAAAAAGTTTATCATAAGAAAAAAGGAAATGATAAACTGACCTTCGTATACCGTACTCACGATAATCCCGATCCCGACAGATTGGAGACATTTAGCAAATTTGCCGGTCGATTTGGCCATAAACTGAATCTCAATTCAGATAATATTGCAAAGGCAATGAATAGTCTGATGGATGACATCGAAGGAAAACCCGAGCAGAATATTCTGGAGTCACTTGCAATTCGCACGATGGCTAAAGCTATTTATACAACTGAACCAAAAGGTCATTTTGGATTAGCTTTTGATCATTATACTCACTTTACCTCCCCTATCAGAAGATATCCGGATGTAATGGTGCATAGATTGTTACAACGATACCTCGATGACCAGGAATCTGCTGAAAAAGGACTTTATGAAAACAGATGCAGACATAGTTCAGAAATGGAGCGAAGGTCCACTGAGGCTGAGCGAGCGAGCATAAAATACAAGCAGGTTGAGTATATGTCTGACCATATAGGTGAAGATTTTGAAGGCATTGTGTCTGGGGTGACAGATTGGGGTGTTTACATAGAAATTGTCGATACAGCGTGTGAAGGAATGATTCGTGTATCAGACCTTGAAGATGATTACTATGAGTTTGATGAAAAAAACATGAGACTTATTGGTCAGCGAAATAAAAGAATTATTACCCTTGGTGACAAATTGCAAGTCAAGGTAGTAAGAACAGATTTAGATAAACGAAACATAGATCTCGAATTAGTAAATAATGATTGAAAAATTCAATCCGCTCATTGAAGAGCTAAACAAGCAAATCGATGAAATGTCGCTACCGCACCAGCCGGCAGAACTTTATGATCCCATAAAATATATAATGAATTTAGGAGGTAAGCGGATGAGACCATTGCTTACCATACTGGGATATAAACTTTTTTCAGACGATATAGAAAAAGCAATGCCTGCTGCGGTAGCTGTTGAGCTTTTTCATAATTTCACTCTCGTTCATGACGATATCATGGACGAAGCCCCATTAAGAAGAGGTAAACCAACTGTTCATAGCAAATGGAATCAAAATGTTGGTATTCTTTCCGGTGACGTGATGCTGGTGAAAGTTTATGATCAATTTCTAGAGTTAGATATCGATCCATTAAAATTAAAATCCATCCTCGGTAAATTCAATGTTTGTGCCGCAGAGGTATGCGAAGGACAGCAGGAAGACATGAATTTCGAGACCAGCGATAACGTTTCTGAATCAGAGTACCTGGAGATGATAAGGAAGAAAACCTCAGTGCTTTTAGGTTTTGCGCTTGAAGTTGGTGCAGAAATTGCCGGGGCAACAGAAGTAGTTTGTCGTCAGATAAGAGATTTTGGGATAAATCTTGGAATCGGATTTCAGCTTCAGGATGACCTGATGGATGTTTATGCTGACCAGGAAAAATTCGGTAAGCAGGTTGGTGGAGACATTATTGCCAATAAAAAAACCATGCTGCTGATCGAGGCTTTAAAAAGAGCCGAAGGAGAAGACAAGAAGGAGCTTGAGAAGTGGCTGAATGCTGAGAAGTTTGATAATGAAGAAAAGGTAAAGGCGGTAACTGATCTTTATAATCGATTAGGCGTAAAAGATGCAATCGAAGAAAGAATGAATGATTATTTCAGTAAAGCATTTAATAATTTAGATCATTTTCCTGTGGCAGAGAGCAAAAAAGATAAGATCAGATTACTGGCAGATGCGTTGATTAAAAGAGAAAGTTAATTATGAGTCTTACTATAATAATAATTGCCGTAACGGTAATAATCAGTTTCTATGCCTGGAATAATCCGGATAAGCAATATCGATGGATGATGAATCCATACCAGGTAAATAGAAATAACCAATATGACCGGTTTCTGATGTCCGGTTTTATTCATTCCGATTATGTACACCTGGGATTTAATATGTTTACTCTATTCTTTTTCGGAAGAAACCTGGAACAATATTATTTAAGGGTCCTTGTTGGTGATTCTGCCCCATTTGTATTTCTGGGACTTTACCTTGTTGCTATAATTGTATCTGAAATACCGACGTTTTTAAAGCACAAGGAAAACCCAGGTTATAACAGCCTTGGAGCTTCTGGAGCAGTAGCCGCAGTGATTTTTTCATGTATTATTTTTGACCCATGGCGAGAGATTTATTTTGTTCCTGGAATAGTTTTTGGCGTGCTTTACTTGATCTATTCATGGTACCAGACAAGGAATGCCAGGGATCAGATCAACCACGACGCACACTTTTATGGTGCGGTTTTTGGAATAATATTTACTTTGATACTTGAACCAGGTCTTTTTGGTTCTTTTTTGAGTGAATTATTTTAATTGAAACAACAAATAACCACGATAGATTCATGAAGCAACGTTTTATAGCTGTATTGTTTTTTATCTCTTTTATAGCATTAGATGCACAAGAGAGATATAGTGATCTCAGAGATGCATTATTCAATGCCGGAAAATTATCTGGTCAGTCCGGACCGGCGAGCGTAAACTGGATCAATGAAGGAGAGCAATTCTCTTTTATGGATGGAAATATTATTAAACGATATGATCCTTCTACCGGAAGTGAAAGTGTCATATTCGATCCATCTGGAAAGACATTTCCAAACACTGCCACTGAATTCACTTATAATTCATTTCAGTGGTCTCAAGACTCGAGATTTATACTTTTCAAGACCAACTTCAGACCTGTTTGGAGAAGATCCGGAATTTCAGATTATTTTCTTTACAGCCTGGAGGATGAGAGTTTTAAGTTAGTTGCCAAGGATGCTCAAACTGCTGAATTATCACCGGATGGTACAAAAGTCGGATATGAAAGAGGTGGAAACCTGTTTGTATACGATCTGGAGGCAGAAAAAGAAACTCAGCTAACTGATGATGCAGAAGATCAGTTCTACAATGGTCGTTTTGGCTGGGCATACGAAGAAGAATTTGGCCTGGCACAGGCGTGGTCATGGTCTCCAGACAGTGAGAATATTGCATTCTGGCAGTCTGACGAAAGAGAGGTTCCAGTATTCAGAATGACTGATTATCAAAACACAGGACACAATGATTATGTAAAAATCAGGTATCCAAAAGTTGGAGATACTAATCCAAAAGTTAGAATCGGTGTAATTAATATTGACTCAGGTTCTAAAGAGTGGATGAAAGTCCCGATGAATGATGATTACATCCCAAGAATTTACTGGACAGCTGATGATTCAAAACTGGCGATTGTTCACTTGAACAGAAAGCAAAATCATTTGAAGCTATTTATGTCGGATATTAAATCCGGTGATTCAAAGGTAATTTTTGAAGAAAAGTCAGATGCCTGGATTGATGTTTTTGACTTTTTTGCAGGTATAGATCACCTGTTCTTTTTTCCAGAAGATGTAGAAGAGTTTTTCTGGATTTCTGATCGGGATGGGTTTAGCCATATTTACAGATATGATTACGATGGCGAATTAATTAACCAGGTAACTGATGGAAATTGGGAAGTAGTTTATGTCTATGAGGTAAATCCAAAGTCAAAAACTATTTATTATAGTTCGACTGAAGAATCACCGTTGGAAAGACATTTATATAGTATAAAATTCAACGGAAAGAAAAAGACAAAAATGACAACTGAACCTGGTCGTCATAAAATTGATTTTTCTCCATCTTCAGAAATGTATCTTGATTACTACAGTAATGTCAATACACCAAGACAGGTAATATTAAAAGATGTAAAAAAGAATAATACGATAAAGCATTTCGTAGATAATAAAGAGGTAAAGGAATATGTAGAGAATCATATTTATGCGGATAAAGAATTGTTTTCTTTTACCACTGAAGATGGTACTCAACTAGATGGTTATATTATTAAGCCAATAGATTTTGATGAAAATGAGAAATATCCATTAGTATTAAATATTTATGGAGGTCCTGGTGCACAGTCTGTATATAATGAATTCGCGACCAATGGCTGGGAACAATATCTTGCCCAGGAAGGATACGTGATTGTTAGTGTGAACAACAGAGGTAGCGGAGGCTACGGGTCAGCATTTGAAAAGATAGTTTACGAGGATCTCGGTAATTATGAAAGTAAGGACTTTGTGGCAACAGTAAAACATCTTGCTGATACTCATAGCTGGATCGATGGTGATAATATGGCAATCAGAGGACACAGTTATGGCGGTTACATGTCATCGATGACTATGTTGAGGCATCCTGGAATATTCAAAGTTTCTCTAGTTGGTGCACCGGTTACAGACTGGAGATTGTATGATAGTATTTATGCGGAGAGATATATGGGATTAATTGACGGAAATGATCAAAAATGGATCGATTCCAGTCCGCAATCCTATGCTGGTAATCTTGATGGCCATATGTTTATCGCACACAGTACGATGGATGAGAATGTGCACGTTCAAAACACATTCCAGTTAGTTAAAAAACTGATTGACAATGGTAAAGATGCCGATTTACGAATTTATCCTCCTGGAGCTCATGGAGTTGCTTATAGTGGTCCAAGTTACTTGCTTCTTTATCAGCAGTATGTAGACTACCTGGATAAGTATTTGAAATAGTAATATCAGATAATTTATGAAAGAGTCCGTTGAATCACATCACCGGACTCTTTTCATAGAATTTATAAAATTTAAAATGTTAGTTGATTGATTTCAGACCCATCAGTTTTTATAGTGTAAAGAACCTCTTTACTATAATCTCCATTAGCAAAACTAAAAACAATTGTATTGGCATTTAACCAATCTGGACTAATACCATAATGTAAAAATTTGGAATTGGAGCCGTTTTCATCCATGATAAATATTTGAACATTTTTACTCCAGCAGATTTCATTCCCTGATTTTGACCATGTAGGATTTCTATTATCACCATTAAAAGTTAATTGTTGCTCTATACTATCTTCACCAAAACTAACTGTAAATATCTGCCAACCTTCAAACTCATGAGATGCTTTCATACCTATTAGAGTTTGTCCATCTGGGGAGATTTCTGGAGCCCTTAACCCAACCCCTATACCACTTAAAATAGGAGTTGCATTATTTAAATCACTATCGGTTTTATATATGCTACTTAAATCTCCAATTGCATCAGCGCGGTCAAAATATATATTTTGACCATCTGGTGACCAATCAGGGTGAAAAAAACCATAAGAATTTGGGTTCTCCAGAGTGGTTAAACTATCACCGTTTAATTTGATCTTTTGAATTGCTCCTAAACGAGAAAAAACTATCCATTGTCCGTCTGGAGACCATGATGGATCTAATATAGAACCACGAATAATTAAATTTCTATTATTGCCATCTTTATCTATTACATAAAGACCAGAAGGGTAATCTATTGGTTCAGGGATTTGCCCACTACTATGATAATAAGCAATTTTAGCCCCATCAGGAGAAACGGCAGCATAAGTGTCTCGCTGAGTGACAAATAGTTCATAATTCTGGGGATGTTTTTCAGGAAAGGGTGGGTTTGCACATGAAATACATACCAAAACTGTTATTAATAATAAACTGTAAAATCGCATAGTTGATGTTGATAAGGCCTAATATTAAATATTTTATAATCATAAGTCAAATTTTTATCATCAATAATTGATTAATTAGTTAGTAATACCTTCCACTTTTTCTGCCAAATAATAAAAAAAGCCCGAATAGTTATTTTGAAATGGAACGAGGAATAGTTATTTGGCCAGTCGGAGGAAGACCTGTGATGAATAGCACAAAACCGAACCAAAGAATTGAAGTATTAGTGAATAAGATTAACTCTAATAAAACCATTCAGTAAGTATGATGGTCCACTAGCCTGTAGCCTGATAGATATAAAAAAACCAGGTGAAGTAATTCACTCAGCAAGTAAATTTATCCGTTTTGGGTATCTAGTATACTTTTAGTTTTCCATGAAAGTTTAGTATACATTACTTCATCCAGCAATTTTAGGGTGGCATACGTTTATTAATCTTATTATAGAATTCAAATCAGAGCAAAAAAAAGCTCTTCCCTGATTAGAGAAGAGCTTTTGTTTTTTCCGTAGCTTTCTTAAGCTTCTGCCTTTCCATTAGTAACAGAAACGATAGATCTGTTTCGGCTTTTCTTAAACTCAACAGTTCCGTCAGTAAGAGCGAATAAGGTGTGGTCTTTACCCATACCTACATTTTCACCCGGGTGGTGTTTAGTACCACGCTGACGAACGATGATGTTTCCTGCGATGGCATCCTGGCCACCGTATATTTTTACGCCTAGTCGTTTACTTTCCGACTCTCTACCGTTTTTACTACTACCGGCTCCTTTCTTATGTGCCATAGTTTACTTCGTTTAAGCTATTTTTTCAATTAATACTTTAGTGAACTGCTGACGGTGTCCGTTTTTCTTACGGTAACCTTTTCTTCTTTTCTTGTGAAAAACAATGATCTTATCACCTTTCACGTGCTCAACGATCTTACCGCTGACCTTTACACCTTTTACTGTTGGCTCTCCGATACTTACGGTGCCATTGTCGTCAGTCAACAATACTTTGTCAAACTCTACGGAAGCGCCTGCCTCACCCTCCATCTTTGGAGCGTAAATAGACTGGTCTTGCGTTACTTTGAACTGCTTTCCGGCTATTTCTACAATTGCGTACATGATAAAAACTTTACATTTTTAAATGGTTTGCAAAAATAGTCAACTAATAAAATAAAACAAAGAAATGCTTAAACTTTATGATAATTAGTTACTTGGCAGCAGTGTTTAAACAAGGAATTTAATTGAAAGTTACTTTATTCTTATAGCATTTATGGCATTCATGTTTATTGAAATAGTTTTAATAGATTTTTTTTATTTCTTATTTGATTATACTATGATTACGAATCTTTCAATTTTTAGGAATAACAATTTTATCAACTAAATAAATATAAATTTTATGAAAAGTGGAATGATACCTGTATGGGTTATTTTTTTACTATTTTTATTTTGCTCATGTCAAAAAGAAAAAATCAAGCCCTCAGAAGATACGGATGGAATAATTATTACAAGTTTAAAAAGCGAACCCTCATTAAATAATTTTTTTCACTCTCCAAACTCTCGGTTGGATTTCTCAACACTCGGTGAGTTAAACTTTAAGAAATTTGTCAAAACCGTAACAAGTAGTGGGAAGACAACCTATTCAATTCCTCTTTACCCTGAAAACCCATTGCCATATTCAAGAGAATATTTAATTTTAAATAAAATCAACAATGGTTACAGAGCATATATTATCCAATACTCCAGCGATAACCTGTCTAGTCTAAATGATTTAGAAAAATTTAATGGAACATTTCGTATTTTAGATATGGAAAGGAATATAAAATACGAGGCATGCTCTGAACAGGGTAGGTTAATATCTTCTTCTGATATGAATAGTCGCACCTCGGAAACATATGAACTTTGTAATTGCTATTATGTGCCTGTTACTGAAGTTGGAGATTTTGGTCCGGTGATGGTATTGGAGAAGAAATTTATGATTCTTCCGGAGGTGGAGGAGATGGATCATCTGATAGCAATAGTAATGACCTTGGCGATGCTGATGGAGGAGATGTTATAGGTGTTATTGAAGGCCTGGAATGTTTGGATGGGTATGTAATGCAGGAAGGAACATGCGTTAAAGAAAACAATATTGATATAGAGGAAGAATTAGCTTATCAGCGTAGAGTAGAAGCACTCGAACTAGCCCTTGATGAAAACCCGTACTTGTTGTTAGATATTGATTGTGATGAACTTGAGAAATGGAAAGCATTAGCTACCACCCCCGTACCGCAGGCAGTAACAGATAGATTAGAGGAATTGGAAGATACCACCCCAAACAATGACTGGGATAATTTTTGGACAAATAATGATTGGGCAATTCAAGACCTGGAAGATGCTGGAGGAGCAGTGATCAATATGGATTATTTCTCTGTAGAAATCGACCAGTTACCTCCGGGCCAGAGTGCGCAAGATCTGTTTGAACATATCCGAACCGAGCTCTTTTTTGAGACGCTGGACAATACTACTTTCAGTCCCCATCCTTTATTTGAAAATTCAAATCCAGAATGGACAAACATTCCGGCCATTGGATCCATATTTAGTATTGATATAGCATTTCCCGCTAACGATGGATCGGTAATATGTATTGATCATGATACTTACTCCTGGACGTTTGCCACCATTAGCGATCCCTACAATCTCTCACATCCAGTAAGTGGAAACAGACAATTTGGTTTAGAACCAAATGGTTCTGGAGGGTATACGTTTTATACAAGGGGTACAGATAGGATGGTAGACGAGCTATCAGGAGGTTTTCGCGATTTCGCTAATTGGATCACTGCAGAAACCATTGATCCACTTGATCAGGGTAGTCGACCTTGGTTTGCTTTAAGAAAAGTCATCAAAAACTATATTGATTCTAAAGGAGGCAGTGCTCAAATAGGAGAAGATTATTATAAAAGACCAGATTTTGAAGACATAAATAGATATTTCGATGGAACTATCGATATTAATGAACTAACAATTCCATGCAAATGAAAAATATCATATTAATAGGTGGCATTCTCCTCATTTGGATAAGTACTGTCATATATTTTATCACATCAGGTGGGTATGCTAGTATTTATTTCGGATATCATTTAATTGGAAGTATAGTTCTTCTCTTGTTTTGGCTTAGTTATTCCACAAAAAAAGCCTTAAGGAAAAATAGATTTTATCAAATTTTTGGATGGTCATTATTGATTTCTAACCTTATAAATTATTTTGGCACTATTCTTTTTTTTAAGGGAGGAATCTTTTTCTAATTTTTACTATTTGGAACGGAGCTAAGAGACTAATTGATTGGATGTAAGCTTTCCCATGCTGTCTGGAGTTTAGAAACAGCATAACTTCAGACTTTAAAAATGAAAAGCAGGGTATTCAAATTGCCCAACAAGATGGTTCAGTTCTCTGTACGGACCAACAACACCAATCATGGGTTTTTTCTACAATTCATACAAGTCAAGACTATGATCACCCTGTTAGCGGAAATCGTGAATTTGGCTTAGTATATAATGCAGATGGAAGTTATACCTTTTATACTAGCGGTGTAGATAGAATTGCTGAATGGACAGATGAAAAGGTGGCTGATTATACAGGATATAGTGCATTTGACGGTGGGGAAGAATTATGGAGTACATTGCAATCAAATCTTGATAATTGGATCAATGATCCCGAAAATGGAGGGAATTCTATCAAATTGCCGACTACTGTGGAAAGAATCGATATTGCGGATTTAGAAGCTGTACTTAATGGAGAAAAATCAGTAGATCAATTAAAATGTAATAATTAAAAGATTTGATAATATGTGGAAACACGCAATACTAATTAGTTTATTATGGTGTGTATTTATTATTTGTATAGGAACAATTCTTATTTTAACAAATGTGATACAACCTCAGGGATATATTCCATTGGTTAACCCTCTTGCCTTATTTGTTCTTACTTATTGGTTTTATTTAGGAGCAGTTTATATTCATTTAATACTGAATAATAAATTAAAGTGGAATATATGGATTACAGCATCAATTGGGGTAATTGTCATATATTTATTGATAATAACCCCTCTAATTTTGGATAATGAATATTTTCAGGAATTGGTTTGGCGGGTTCCTGCCTTTCTTATAACTCAAATTGTATTGTTAGTCATTTTCGATTATCTGGTGGCGAAAATGTTGATTAAAAAAACTAAATAACTATTAATGTTGGATAAACCTGGGTTAAGAAAACGCATCTTTAATCCAGGTTTATTTTTTTGTATAGTCAGCTCGTTTGATTTATATCTAATCCCAATGCTGTCTGGAGTTTAGCGACAGCGTAACTTGGGACTTAAAAATAAAAAGCAGGGACTGCATCCCGGTGAATTAAATGTGAATCGCTATAATCCGAACCTTGATTGATTAATGATATTTATTTTTAACATTTCCGAGTCACAGACTCAGCATTTCATGCAAAAGTTTGGAGTTGTCCTGCGGAACACTCCAAACAGCGGGGGCTATAGATATTGATTTATTAGACCAGGGCAGTAAGCCTTGGCGAGCTTTACAAGCAAAAATCCATCAATATATACAAGAGCAGGAAGGGCAATCAAGTATTGGAGTGGACTTTAACAGAAGACCGAATTTTGATGATATAGAAGATTTTCTCAACGGGACAAAAAGTTTGGAAGAAATCACTAACATAATACCATGTATCTAATGAGAGTATTTTTGACTTTAGCAATTGCAATCATTTGGCTGACTTTTGGCTTCAATTTATATTATATAATTAGAGGCTACATTTACATGGCTCATATTTACATTATAACTGGATGGATATGTATGAGTTTAATATGGCTTGCCTTGCTTAAACATAATAAAAATAATGTTGAGAAAAGGTTATACAGAATATATGGATGGTCATTTTTATTTATCCTTACGGGCGTAATAATAGCTATGAAGATATTTTTGTGATTCCGTGGATTGAAAAAAATGGTCTCTTCCTGTAAGTGGAAATAGGATGTTCGGTTTAGAACCTAAACCTGACTGTGGTTATATGTTCTATACAAGAGGTACTGATAGGGCTGTAGATCAACTATCTGGTTTTGTTCGTGATGCTTTAAATGCCACTGAAATTTATGACCTTTTGGATCAGGGCAGCCGACGATGGAACGCACTACAGAGTGCAGTAAAAAACTATGTAATAGAAAGCGGGGGTATAGCAAATGAAAGCGTGGAATTTTACAAGAGACCTAATTTTCAGGAAATAAAAGATTTTTTTGATGGCAAGGCACAAATAGATGATGTTATACAAGTTATTCCATGCAATTAAGATATGAAAACCTTTTTAATTAGTACACTTACAATATTATGGCTAAGGCCAGTATTTATGATTTATATATCTGAAGGATACATGAATCTAACAATAGGATATTATTGGATTTTAATAGTATGTCTCTTCTTAATTTGGTTAGCGCTTTTACGAAATGACAAGTCACAAGATTTGAGAAAGATTTACAGACTAACAGGCTGGTCTTTCCTTTTAAGTTAATTTTTATTTTGGTTATATATGAATCTCTTTTTTAGAGGTGCCCCATTCCAGGAAGTTTTTTATTAAGTCAACAATAGCGATCGTCTAAACCAAGCATCCACATGCTGTCTGGAGTTTAGAAACAGCATAACTTCAGACTTTAAAAATGAAAAGCAGGGATTGTATCCCGGTCAATTAAAAAAGCTTGTTTCTTTATAATCTTGAACACGGTTTAAATAATGTTATCTAGTTTTAGCATGCCCGAGTCACAGACTCTGCATTTCATAAAAAAGTTCGGAGTTTTCCTGTGGAACACTCCAAACAGCGGGGTAAATTTTGAAGATTTGGAGGCAGTATTAGATGGAAGTAAAGAAATTAGTGAACTAGAGTGTAACTAAGTAAATGAAATATCTAAAAAAAGTTTTCCTAGTCAGTTTTATGTGGAATTTTATTTCTACTTCATTGATATTAATTATGATTAAAACTGAAATTATATCAAGTAGTTTTAATAGTATCAGCCCACTGATTTTGTTAATAACATTTTGGTACTATTTAATACCTACAACAATATTTTATGTTTTAAAAAACAAAACTAAAATCAATAAATATTTTATATCTATTTTCAGTATAATCACGCCTATTATTTTATATATCATAACTTCTTCAAATATTTCATTCGGAATGATAAATATATATATTGTGATTTTTATCTTATCGCAGTGTCTTCTGTTAGTCTTTTTCGATTACCTATTAGCGAAAATATTGATTAAAAAAAGTAAATAACTATTAATATTGAATGAATCTGGGTAATAGAACAAATCTTTTGCCCAGGTTTTATTTTTTGTCTTTTAATAATATCTATAGTCTGTCACTAAATAATCTCAATGGACTGGGTGGTTTTATAGACGATGAAAACGTAATGATTTTTAAGAATTAGCTAGTATTCAATCCATCTTACCATGCAATTATTTAAATACTTATTGAAGCTTTCAGGATACTTATTTATAGTATTTAGTTTCGCATTCATTCTTATTGTAGTAGTTGATTACTTGTTTCTTGGAGGCGCACAATTAGAAGGTAAAGGGACTTTGAAAATCATCAGCTATTTTTTAGGTATAATGGTATTTCTATTCCTTTATGGTGGATATTTTCTTAGTCTCATTTTATCTTTTATTTATATTAAAATTAAAGGAAACTCAAATAAATTTATTGGAGCTATAATTTCTTTCATTATAGCTCTTATTGTAACCATTGGGTTTATTCAATATGAAGGTAAAATAGGGTTTGGAGAAGTTCAGGTAATAGTGTCAATTCTTGTGGTAGGAGTGGCATTGGACATGTTAACCAGGAAGTTCCCATACCAGGATAAAAGTCAGAATGAACATTGAGTTTCAACTATACAGTAGAGCCATTCGAATTGATGAATACTTAACATGAAGTATATAATTTATTTATGGATAATTCCCTTAATTATTTTTTTAGAGTTGATAATTAAGGAATTAATAGGGTTATCCGGAATAAGTAATTTAGGATATGTACATACTCTGTCGAAAGGTTTTGGTGACTTTTGGTTTCTTTTTTTGTTTTTTTCTAAGAGTATTATTTGTACACTGGATTGCCTATTTGATTGTGGTTTCAGTTTGTTGGCTCTATGCCAAATACTTAAAAAAATCCAGTATCTACTCAATCTTCATAATCATTTTTATGGTAGTCGTTTATTTAATTCAATTCAAATGGGATATTTATGAAGAGCCCATTGATTGGTTAAGAATTTCTCCATTCACTCTGATTTATTCTGTTCCTATTGGATATTTATTATCACGGTGGTACATGGTTTTAAATAAAAACGAAGCTCAGCAGTTTAAATCAAATAATATTTAATGATTAATATGGCAGGAGAATTGCAAATGCTATTATCCTGCATTATTTATAATTCACCAAGCTGTACGGAGTTTGGCGACAGCATAACTTCAGACTTTAAAAATGAAAAGCAGAGATTGCATCCTGGTCAATCAAAAAAGTTTGTTTCTTTATAATCTTGAACATAGTTTAAATAATATTATTTAGTATTAGCATGTCCGAGTCACAGACTCTGCATTTCATAAAAAAGTTCGGAGTTTTCCTGTGGAACACTCCAAACAGCGGAGGGGCTGCCACAGTGGGATCTATTAATCATAAAAAGCCAGAATTCGAAGATATAGAATCATGTTTTAATGGAGATTTATCACTAAAAGAAATAACCGTACCATGCGATTAATCAATTTATTCTACGTAGCGACAAGTATAATTATATCCATAAGTACTTATTTACTAATCAATGATCCAGGTTTTGAAATTGGTATCTTTCATTTGTTTTTTTGGGTATCAACTATGATAATTTGGTTGGCTCTCTTGCGTAAAGAAAAAAAAATTCGCAATAAGATTCTATCGAAAATATGCCTCGGAGTTTTATTAATTTCATTGTTATCAATAGTTCTATTGCCTTATTATTCCAGTTAAATCTTAACCCTAACGCTTTTTGAATCATGAAACTTCCTGAGATTTTGCCTCCTTGAGTGATCCCTACAATCTGTCTCATCCTGGAAGTGGGAATCGTCAGTTTGATTTAGAGCCGAATGGTTCTGGAGGGTATATATTTTATATCCGGGGTACAGATCGTACGGCAGATGAATTATCGGGTGGGGCTAGAGACATCTTAGAATGGGCTATAGATATTGATTTATTAGACCAAGGCAGTAAGCCTTGGCGAGCTTTACAAGCAAAAATCCATCAATATATACAAGAGCAGGAAGGGCAATCAAGTATTGGAGTGGACTTTAACAGAAGACCGAATTTTGATGATATAGAAGATTTTCTCAACGGGACAAAAAGTTTGGAAGAAATCACTAACATAATACCATGTATCTAATGAGAGTATTTTTGACTTTAGCAATTACAATCATTTGGCTGACTTTTGGCTTCAATTTATATTATATAATTAGAGGCTACATTTACATGGCTCATATTTACATTATAACTGGATGGATATGTATGAGTTTAATATGGCTTGCCTTGCTTAAACATAATAAAAATAATGTTGAGAAAAAGTTATACAGAATATATGGATGGTCATTTTTATTTATTCTTACGGGCGTAATAATAGCTATGAAGATATTTTTGTGATTCCGTGGATTGAAAAAAATGGACTCTTCCTGTAAGTGGAAACCTGTTGTTTGGTTTAAAACCGAATGGTTCTGGAGGATATACATTTTACCCAAGCTGTCTGCAGTTTAGCAATAGCGAAACTTCAGACTTAAAAATGAAAAGCAGGGATTGCATCCCGGTCAATTAAAAAAGTGTATTTGTCTATAATCTTGAACACGGTTTAAAAAATGTTATTTAGTTTTAGCATGTCCGAGTCACAGACTCTGCATTTCATACAAAGGTTTGAAGTTGTCCTGCGGAACACTCCAAACCGCGGGGATGCTTTCAATTTTTAGGAATTATTATCAATCCTAACCAGACATTAGTATTCATGATAAAGCATAAAATCAACTAACTATGAATGTATTAAAAGGGATGTTTTACATTTCATTAATACTGGGATTTATTGCATTCATATATATGCGATATATATTATATATGCCGGGTAATGGGATATTGTTTATGTTTCCAGCAGCAGTATGCATTATTTCTGTCATTTTACATACTGCATTAAATATCTCTAAAAAAGAAGGGAAAAATGTAAATAAAAGCCTCAAGCTTTGGGGAGCTTTAGGAGGGACATCATTATTAATAGTTTTATTGATTAATTTTTTCTAATAATACAAAGTAAGAATAGGAATATTATAGTTTAGTTTATGCGGCTGCTAGATTAATTATTCTTTACTTTATCAATGATATTCATAAAAGTTTGTTTTTTTTCTGGTTAGTGATTTTCCTCATTTTACCACCCGCTGCTGTCTGAAGTTTAGCGACAGCATAACTTCAGATTTTAAAAATGAAAAGCAGGGATTGCATCCCGGTCAATTAAAAAAGTTTGTTTCTTTATAATCTTGAACACGGTTTAAATAATGTTATCTAGTTTTAGCATGTCCGAGTCGCAGGCTCTGCATTTATATAAAAGTTTGAAGTTGTCCTGTGGAACACTTCAAACAGCGGGGGTGGAAAGTTTCTGTATATATATTAAGGTATAAAACCCTGACACTTTTCTACAATTGAGAAAAACTATATCCTAACCTATTTTGACAACATACTTAATTTTTTATCGTTTCATTTATTGGGTTTTCTTAATATAAATACTAATTTAAGAGGGTCGTTGTTTGTTAAACGTTTAAGAAGGGTTGATTTTCTCTCTTTGGAAAAATCAGAGACAGAATTTGGAGTAAAAAGAATAAAAATACTCCGAAAAAGACCGGGATTTTTTCTAAAAATTGATCAAAAAAATTTTTTTTAAGGAAAAAATTAAAAAAAATTGAGTGAAAATTCTTCTGTTTTGAAAACACCAATAAAGACTTTTTTATTTAAGAATTCTTAATAAAACAAACCCGAAAAACAGCCTCAAAATGATAGATACTCGTCATGATGAGCAAAAACAAAAAATTAAATTAAGTTGTTGAAAATCAATGTTTTAGTTATAGATGATATTAAAAATAAATTATAAAATCAAGACCATTAATCGAATATTTTTTTGTTGAAATCTTACTTTGATTTTATGCATTCATTTTACAATTTTGTAACAGTATCAGATGGTGGCTACAGGGAAAAACGCGAGGGAGGTTTGGACCCTGAGAGATTAATCGACAGCCATCAAAATCACTACGATATTGATTTTATTTAGATAAGTATGATAATCGCACAACAGTTGCGTGTTAAGACTGTTTGTATCTAAAAAACCTGACTAATTATTATGAGTGAAGTAAATAAGAACGTTGACGAGCCAATCTTACAAGACAATCCGGACCGATTTGTGTTGTTTCCAATTCAGCACAATGATATTTGGGAATTTTATAAGAAAGCGGAAGCAAGTTTTTGGACTGCAGAGGAGATCGATCTGAGCCAGGACCTGAAAGACTGGGAAAACCTGAATGACGGGGAAAGACATTTTATTAAACATGTATTGGCATTCTTTGCTGCCAGCGATGGAATTGTAAATGAAAACCTTGCTGAACATTTTGTTGCTGAAGTACAGTATACTGAGGCGAAATTCTTCTATGGTTTCCAGATTGCAATTGAAAATATTCACTCAGAAACCTATTCATTACTGATCGATACGTATGTAAAAGACGGTAAAGAAAAGGATTACTTGTTCAACGCAATTGAGACTATGGATTGCGTTAAGAAGAAAGCAGACTGGGCATTGAGGTGGATTGATAATGGTAGTTTCCAGGAAAGACTAATTGCATTTGCTGCAGTGGAAGGAATCTTCTTCAGTGGTAGCTTCTGTTCTATTTTCTGGTTGAAGAAAAGAGGATTAATGCCGGGACTAAGTTTCTCAAACGAATTAATTTCAAGAGACGAAGGTCTACACTGTGATTTTGCTTGTCTCATTTATAACAATCACGTTAAGAACAAATTATCCAAAGATAAAATAAGAGAGATCATTACTGATGCAGTAGAGATCGAGAAAGAATTCGTTACTGATGCATTACCAGTTAAACTAATCGGTATGAATGCTGATCTAATGTGTCAATACATCGAGTTTGTAGCTGACAGGTTATTGAGTGAGCTGGAATGCGACAAAGTTTACAATGCAACGAATCCATTCGATTTCATGGAGATGATATCTCTTCAGGGTAAAACAAACTTCTTTGAAAAAAGAGTTGGCGATTACCAAAAAGCTGGTGTAATGCAAGACAAATCAGGAGGAGACAAACCTCGCTTCAGTCTTGATGAAGATTTTTAAAAAAATCTTATAAAATTTATTTTAAGTTAATATCTTGTTAAAGATTAATTTATCTGCTAAAAAATTAAAATCTGAGCCCAAATGTATGTAGTTAAAAGAGACGGAAGGCGTGAATCAGTAAAATTTGACAAAGTTACTGCGCGTATCGAACGTTTATGTTACGGATTGGACCGTAACTACATAGAGCCGGTTGACATTGCTAAAAAAGTAATTTCTGGTATCTATGATGGTGTTACCACTGTCCAATTGGACAACCTGGCTGCTGAAACAGCTGCAAGTTTAACTGTTAAGCATCCTGATTTTGCGATTCTGGCTGCCAGAATAGCGATTTCAAACCTTCATAAGGTTACGAGCAAATCATTCTCAAATACAATGAAACGCTTGTATACATATGAAGATAAAAATACAGGAGACCACGCTCCTTTGATTTCTAAAGAAGCGTATGAAGTAATCAGAAAAAATGCAGCTCTGTTAGATTCAGCGATCATTTATGACAGGGACTTCAACTATGATTACTTTGGGTTCAAGACTCTGGAAAAATCATATTTACTGAAACTTGATGGTCAAATTGTTGAGCGCCCACAGCACATGTTAATGCGTGTTGCAGTTGGTATTCACATGGACGATCTGGATTCAGTAATTGAAACATATAATCTGTTATCAGAAAAGTGGTTCACACATGCAACTCCGACATTATTTAATGCGGCTACACCGAAGCCACAAATGTCGAGCTGCTTCCTGTTAACTATGAAAGATGACAGTATTGACGGTATTTATGATACCCTTAAGCAGTGTGCTAAAATTTCACAGTCTGCTGGTGGTATCGGTTTAAGCATCCATAATGTTCGTGCAACCGGCGCTTATATTAAAGGAACTAACGGAGTGTCAAACGGTATCGTTCCGATGCTGAGAAACTTCGATATGACTGCAAGATATGTAGACCAGGGTGGCGGGAAACGTAAAGGTAGTTTTGCCATCTATCTGGAGCCCTGGCATGCTGATATCTTCTCTTTCCTTGATCTGAAGAAAAATCATGGTAAAGAAGAACTCAGAGCCCGAGATCTTTTCTATGCGCTATGGATTCCCGATTTATTCATGCAACGCGTAGAAGAGAATGGAGACTGGACACTTTTCAGTCCTGATGAAGCTCCGGGACTGCACGAGGCATATGGTGATGAGTTTGCTAAACTCTATGCCAAATATGAAAAAGAAGGTAAAGGCAGAAAGACTGTAAAAGCACAGGAACTTTGGTTTGAGATCCTTGAGTCTCAAATCGAAACAGGTACTCCTTACATGCTTTACAAGGATGCTGCAAACAATAAATCGAACCAGAAAAACTTAGGTACAATCAAATCAAGTAACCTGTGTACTGAGATTATAGAGTATACAGCACCTGATGAAGTAGCGGTTTGTAACCTGGCTTCATTGTCGCTTCCTAAGTTCGTGGTCGATGGTAAGTTTGATCACCAAAAACTTTATGAAATAACTAAAGTAGTTACTAAAAACCTTAACAAGGTTATTGATAGAAACTACTACCCAGTCGAAGAGGCTAAGAACTCAAATATGAGACACAGACCAATCGGTCTGGGTGTTCAGGGTCTTGCAGATACGTTCATGTTATTACGTTATCCGTTTGATTCTGAAGAAGCTAAAAACCTCAACGAAGATATATTTGAAACCATGTACTATGCCGCTATGGAATCTTCTATGGAGATGGCTATCGAGGAAGGTACATATAAGACCTATGAAGGTTCTCCGGTTTCAAAAGGTATTTTCCAGTTTGATATGTGGGGAGTTAACCCTAAGTCAGGCAGATGGGATTGGACAGATCTTAAGAGAAGAGTTAAGAAAAACGGAGTTCGTAATTCATTACTGATGGCTCCAATGCCAACAGCAAGTACTTCACAGATACTTGGTAACAATGAGTGTTTCGAACCTTATACTTCAAATATCTATACTCGTCGTACTCTTTCAGGAGAATTCATCGTTGTGAATAAACACCTGATGAGAGACCTTATCGAATTGGGTATTTGGAATGATAAAATGAAAAACAGACTGATAGAAGCAAATGGTTCTATTCAGAATATGCCTGAAATTCCTCAGCGTATCAAAGATCTTTATAAAACTGTCTGGGAGATCTCTCAGAAGCAGATCCTTGAAATGGCTGCGGATCGTGGACCATACATCTGTCAGAGTCAGAGTTTGAACATCCACATGGATAATCCAAACTTTGGTAAGATGACTTCAATGCATTTCCATGCATGGAAAAAAGGTCTGAAAACAGGTATGTACTACTTAAGATCTAAAGCTGCAACTTCAGCAATCCAGTTTACTGTTGAGAAATCGAAGGCTCAGGAAGAGGGACCAACAGCTAAATCATTGGAAGAAAGAGAAGCTGAAGCACTACAAAAACGCAATGATATGGCTTGTTCTCTGGACGATCCTGAAAATTGCGAGTCTTGCAGCGGTTAATTTAGCAGATTAACATCTTTAAATAGAAAAGCCATTTCAATCGAAATGGCTTTTTTTATTATATAATAAGTAATTTTTATTAAAATATAAACTCCGTAAAAATCGCTAAAGCCGCACCGGCTAAAGCAACAATAAATCTCGTAGGATTAATTTTGTGTTCAGGAGAGGTCTCATAGAAAATAGTGGTCGATATCTGTAAAAAACTTCCACTTACCAGAGCATATACGTAACTCATGTTTTCAGCAGTAACCAGATTATTTTGGGAGAGCCAATATTCTGAGACCATACCGATCGGTGACATTATCGAAAATATGATCAGGTAAATAATCGCTGTTTTTCTGCTTTTGACACTTTCCCATAATACCAGTGTCAAAGCAAAAGCTGCCGGCATTTTGTGAAGTAAGATTCCAATAAGTACACTGCCATCTCCATGATCATGATGATGGCCGATAGTATATGGGTTTCCTATCAATGTTCCTTCTAATATGGAATGGATACACAGTCCAATCATAAGGGAAATTGCAGTTGGATGGAAAGGTTTACTTTCAATATCAAATGCATGCCTGTGACCATGTTCAATTCCCTGGGATAAATTTTCCAGCAAAAGTTGAAGGAAGAACCCACCTAAAATAAATATTCCCAAGGTTAATGAGGCCCTGTTATTTATGTAATAGACCTGTGGGAGAATATGAGTAATGGTAATAGAAAACAGGTAAGCGCCGCCAAAAGTAAGTGCCGGTTTATAAAAAGTAAGCTTCTTTTTGCCAAAATAGAAGGCAGTTAATCCTGCTCCTACCGTGAAAAGTATTAAAATGACAGAGTTTAAAATCATTGTCTTATTTCTCTAATAAAAAGATCATTCTATTGCTGGATGTTGCTTCATAAGGTGAAAGATCATGATCTCCCCATATTTCTTTCACTTTGAAATTTGCTTTTCTGAAGTGATCCAGAAATTCAATTCTTCTTATTGCTTTTACTCTTTCTTCATATTCATGTATCTCACCATCATCTTCGATTCTGATTTCCTTTATGATAGTACAACTTTGTTCATCAAACTCCTTTGTGATATGAAAATCAACACCCTCAAGTTTTTTATGTTCTTGCGGTGTAAGGCTGTTGATTATGGTATATGGATTCAGGAAGTCTAAAACGAATTTACCTCCTGGTTTCAAAGCTTTATACACTGCATCGATCACCGCCTGATCCTCGTCATCCGTTTTAAAGTAACCAAAGCTGGTGAACATATTGACTACATAATCAAATTCCTCTTCAGCAAAGGTCTCACGCATATCATGCTCTTTGAATCTTAGACTTTCATTAGCAAATGTATTCGCCTCAGCAATGTTTTCAGCAGATAGATCAAGTCCGGTCACATCCAGGCCCAGGTTATTGAGGTAAATAGAATGTCTTCCTTTGCCACAGGCCAGATCACAGATCTTTTCGCCATTGCTAAAATTCAGGACCCTGGCCAGGTTATCAATAAAAAACCGGGCTTCATCGTGATCTCTGTGTTTATATAGAATATGGTAATAAGGAGAGTCAAACCACTCATCAAACCATTCTTTATTATTTCCCATTAATTAATCTATTAGTTTGATGTTTTTTTCTAATGAAGGACTAACGTAAGTTTTATATTTTCCTTCCTGATCATTATAAATCAGGATTACCTGTAAATTTTCTCTTTCCGCTATTTCTTTACTTTTCTCAAGTCCTGAAACCATAAAGGCCGTTGCATAAGCATCTGCAGTCATACATTCATCTGCGATAACTGAAGCACTTAATAATTGATGAAAGACAGGGTAGCCGGTAATCGGACTGATTGTATGGGCATATTTAATTCCATCTTTAACATAAAAGTTTCGGTAATTACCAGAAGTTGCAAGGGCCTTATCTTTTAATTTGACAATTGCACTCATGTTTTTTCCTTGCTCCACATTTTCCATGGGTCTGTCAATACCAACAGCCCAGGGTTCACCTTCGTGGTTTATTCCTTTACACCGAACTTCACCTCCAATTTCAACTAAGAAATTATTTATTCCTTCATTAATAAGTAATTCACTGATCACATCCACTCCATAACCTTTGGCAATAGCACTAAAGTCTAATTCGACTCCTTCTTTTTCTTTGACAACATAATTTTCAGTATATCTGATCATATCGAAACCCACCCTATCGAGTGCTTTTTCGATATCGGCACTATCAACATTTGCCATTTCATCAGGTCCAAAACCCCAGAGGCTTACTAAAGGCATGACCGTAGGATCAAAAGCTCCATTTGTTTTCCGGTGAATTATTTCGGATCTTTTTAAAACAGGATAAAAATAAGGAAGATCAAAATTCAGTGAATCCTGCCTGTTAAATACGCTGATCTCTGAATCCTGGATATACGTTGATAAACTTTCATTAAATACCTCCAGGGTGGAGTCAATTATGGGTTTGAAGTTTCTCTCAAGACTATCAAGGTACTTTATATTATAATACGTACCCATGGTTTTGCCTGTAACAGCTACTAAATTTGTTTTGGTGTCAGTCTTTTCCTGATTACGGCATTGATAGACAGCAAAGATAGCTACAAGCAATACAACAGTATATATCGCGTTTTTAATTCGGTTGTTGATCATTTTCTTTTTGCAATTATGTTGCAATTTACAAGTCAATTTATGAAAATCCTGCTTAGTTGCTTACTTTTGTATAATAGAGAATCCTGTTAGGAATGAGAGAGGAATATTTACAGCCAGATAAGAATTTTTTAAGCCCCGGAGATAAGGAAATTGAAAAGGCATTGAGACCATTGTCTTTTGAGGATTTTACCGGGCAACGGAAAGTAGTTGAAAACATTAAGATTTTTGTTGAGGCTGCGAGGAAGAGAGAAGAAGCACTGGATCATGTTTTACTACATGGCCCTCCCGGTCTGGGAAAGACGACTCTTTCACATATTATTTCAAATGAACTTGGGGCGAATATAAAGATCAGTTCCGGTCCTGTGTTAGATAAGCCCAGTGACCTTGCAGGATTATTAACCAACCTGGAGCCCAATGACGTTTTATTTATTGATGAGATCCATAGGTTAAATCCAATTGTAGAGGAGTATCTGTACTCAGCTATGGAGGATTACAAAATAGATATCATGCTGGATAGTGGGCCATCCGCCCGTACAGTACAGATCACTCTTAATCCATTTACATTAATTGGGGCGACTACAAGGTCGGGTTTATTAACCTCACCACTAAGAGCCAGGTTTGGTATTAATGCCAGGCTTGAATATTACGATGCTGAAATGCTGAAAACTATAGTTCAGCGTTCTGCAGGTATTCTCTCTACACCGATAGAAGATAATGCAGCCGTCGAAATTGCCGGAAGAAGCAGAGGTACACCGAGAATTGCTAATAACCTGTTAAGAAGAACGAGGGATTTTGCACAGGTGAAAGGTGATGGAACAATCACCAAAGGAATTGCGGAAATGGCTCTTAATGCCCTGGAGGTAGATAAAAATGGCCTTGACCTGATGGACAACCGGATACTACTGACCATCATAGAGAAATTTAACGGCGGGCCGGTTGGTATTACTACAATCGCAACAGCTTGCGGTGAAGATGGAGAGACCATAGAGGAAGTATACGAACCATTCCTGATCCAGGAAGGATATATTAAAAGAACAGCAAGAGGAAGGCAAGCAACTCCACTTGCATACAAGCACCTCAATATTACTATGCCGGGTAGACTAGGAAGTTTATTCGATTCAGATGAGTAGCAATAAAACAGTAAAAAATACTGAAATACTTAAAAAGCTTGCTTCGGATCATGGCTTTTCATTTTGTGGTGTATCAAAAGCTGAGTTTCTGGAATCTGAAGCTGGCCGGCTTGAAGAATGGCTGAAAAGAGGCTACCAGGGAAAAATGTCTTATCTTGAAAACCACTTTGATAAACGGCTTGACCCGACTTTATTAGTTCCCGGAGCCAAGAGTGTGGTAAGTCTGATTTATAATTATTTTCCTCCTGAAGATAATCACCAACGAACTGATTCTTATAAAATAGCTCGCTATGCCTATGGCAAAGATTATCATTATGTAGTTAAAGATAAGCTTCGGGAGTTAGTTCACGACCTTAAAAAAGAAGTAGGTGATGTGGACGGTCGGGTATTTGTCGATTCTGCTCCTGTGATGGAACGTTCCTGGGCTGAGAAAAGTGGCATCGGCTGGGTTGGAAAAAACAGTCTATTGCTAAACCGTTCGATGGGAAGTTATTTTTTTCTTGCAGAGCTGATCATTGATCTTGAGTTAATTCCTGATGCCCCTACAAAAGATTATTGTGGTACTTGTACTGCGTGTATGGATGCTTGCCCGACTGATGCAATTCCCGAATCAGGAGTTGTAGACGGTAGTAAATGTATTTCCTACCTGACAATTGAGCTCAAAGATGATATCCCCGCCGAATTTTCCAATAAAATGAATGATTGGATCTTTGGTTGTGATATATGTCAGGAAGTTTGCCCATGGAACAGGTTTTCTACTCCACATAATGAAAAAGATTTTCTCCCAAATGATTTTATTCAAAATGCCACCAGGCAGGAATGGCAGGAAATGACCAAAGAAATATTTAATGAAGTTTTTAGGAAATCGCCTGTTAAGAGAACTAAGTACAGTGGGTTGAAAAGAAATATTGAATTTATAAAGAAAGATCAATAAAAAAAGCTACCCGGAGGTAGCTTTTATATCTTTATTTAACAAAAACTTTTTGAAGTACTAAAGGGTATTTAGTGTAAAATCTACGGTAACACCATTTTTTTAACTGGTGTATTTCTCGTGGCAATAACATGTTTAATGCTTTTTTTAACTCCTTTTCAAATAGTTCGCGGTTAAAACTTACTTTTGACAAGATCGTTTTAACGTACTCTAGCATTTTCATGGGCAAATATCGTTTTAGGGGTTAATTTTTGTTAAGTCAATCAGTATAATTTACGATTTTTTTAATCATTTTAAAACTTTAGGATAACTTTGAGAAGTAATAAATTGATCGATCATTATACATGCTAAGAACGTCGGGAAAAATATTAAAGTATTTATTTGTTCTTATTTTTTTGTGTTTTGGGCCTGAAATAGTCGCTCAGGATATAAAAGTGGAGCTAGGGAAGAGTGAGGTGGCATTAAATGAAATGTTCACAATAACAGTATCTGTTCAGGATGGACAGGTAAGAAATTTAAGCGGATTTCCGGAAATTCCGGGATTTATCAAACGAGGCACATCAAGAAGCTCATCTACAACGATTGTCAACTCCCAGGTTACACGTACTTTTAGCATAACTCAAAACTATCTTCCTCAAAAAGAAGGGACTTTCAGGGTTCCTGATTTTACCATAAAAGCCAACGGAGAAAATATCCCTGTTTCGGGAAAGACTGTTAAAGTTGGACCGAAAAAGCAACAGCAATATTATGACCCCTTCAGTGATATTTTTGGAGATAGGTCTCCAAATCGTCAGGAACCTGAATTTATCGAGTTGGAGGATGATGCTTTCGTTGCTGTGACTACAGATAAAGACGAAGTCTATGTAGGGGAAGGGTTTCATATGCGATTTTCATTTTATGTAGCACTGGCTAATAAAGCACCGTTAAGCTGGCATGAGATGGATCAGCAATTGTCAGAAATCCAAAAAGTGATCAAACCAGAAAATAGCTGGGAAGAAAACTTTGATATTAGGCAAATCCAGGAGGACAGGGTTTCTATAAATGGAAAGCCGTATTATCGATATGATCTTTTTGAGGCAACTTTTTATCCTTTGACGGAGGAAAATATTGAGATACCTGCGGTCGAATTTGACATGCAAAAATCTAAAATTGCCAAAAACCGGAGCTTTTTTAGTTTCGGCCCAAGCAGAAAAGCTGAGATAAAGACCTATAAAAGTAAGCCAAAAACCATCAAAGTTAAACCGTTACCTGACCATCCTTTAAAAAATGAAGTAAGTGTTGGGGTTTTCAGACTGGAAGAATCCATTAATAAAAAGACATTAGAGACCGGTGAAAGCTTTAAGTATAACATTACTATTGAAGGTGAAGGTAACATTGCCGGTATAAAGTTAAATCCTGAGATGGATAAAAAACTGGATCTTTTTGATCCGGAAGAATCAAGAAATATTATAAGAAGAGGTAACTCTGTAATTGGAAATGCTTCTTACAGTTACTTTGGTATTCCACAAGTTCCTGGTGAGTACGATATGAGTGATTACTTTTCATGGGTTTATTTCGATCCGGTAAAAGAAAAATATGACACTCTAAAATCTGATATCAGTATTATTGTTACAGGTGAAAGTCTGGTAGACAGGGAGATTTCTTCTAAAGCATTAGATTCATTTTATGATCTTATTGGTCAATCTCAAAACGACCTGAAATCGCGAGATGGATTTGATGACGTGATTCCATATATTTTTAATGGACTGGCTATCTTGCTATTGGCTTTTGCAGGCTGGTTTATGTTTAAATCCTGACATTAACGGCCTCCTTTTTCGATTTTTTAGCTTTTTGTCTTTATTTTGCAACTCATTTTATCATAATCAATCAAAATGGGTAATAGTTTTGGCAAGTTGTTTAAGATAACAACTTATGGTGAGTCACATGGATCGGGAGTAGGAGTAGTCATTGACGGCTGTCCTGCTGGTGTTACTTTTGATGAGGAATTCATTCAATTGCAATTACAACGAAGAAAACCCGGACAATCCAAAATAACTACTCAACGTCGTGAAGAAGATCTTTTCGAAGTTAAAAGTGGAGTGTTTGATGGTGTGACAACCGGAATGCCAATTGCTCTTTTCATTCCTAATAGTAATCAGCGTAGTAAAGATTATAGTCACATAGCTGAAAAGTTCAGGCCTTCCCATGCAGATTACACCTACCAGGAAAAGTTTGGTGTCCGCGATTACCGCGGAGGTGGTCGTAGTAGTGCACGTGAAACCGCTGCAAGAGTAGCGGCAGGGGCAGTGGCCCAGTTGTTATTAAAACAATATGGGATTGATATTAAAGCTTATGTGTCCTGCGTTGGAGATTTAAAATTAGACAAGAGCTACAAAGAACTGGATCTTTCTAAAATCGATGATAACATCGTTCGATGCCCTGACGAGAATATGGCTGTTAAAATGATTGACAGGATAGATGAAGTTAGAAAAAGCAGGGATACCATCGGTGGTGTTGTGACTGGTGTGATTCGAAATGTGCCTGTTGGCCTTGGTGAACCAGTATTTGACCGATTGCATGCTAATCTTGGACATGCAATGTTAAGTATCAATGCAGTGAAAGGATTTGAATATGGTAGTGGTTTTGATGGGGTGTCAATGCTGGGATCAGAACATAATGATGAATTCTATAAAGATGAAGACGGAAAGATCCGAACACATACTAATCACTCAGGTGGAATTCAGGGGGAATAAGTAATGGTGAAGATGTTTACTTCAATGTTGCGTTTAAGCCTGTGGCTACTATAATGAAAGATCAAAAGAGTATTGATCAATCCGGAAATGAAACGACAGTTAGTGGAAAAGGAAGGCATGATCCATGTGTATTGCCACGTGCTGTGCCAATCGTAGAAGCAATGGCAGCTCTTGTTATTGCAGATAATATATTGATAAACAGAACCCGAAAAATATAGTTAAGAAGATCTTAAATTTTTTAAAATGAAGAAGCTCCCTTTACATATTAAAATTATCATTGGCCTTGTACTAGGTATTATCTGGGCATTTGTTTCCAGTCATTTTGGATGGAATCAATTTACCATTGACTGGATCGATCCCTTCGGTAAAATTTTTATTAGAATATTAAAAGCTATTGCAGTTCCATTGGTGTTGTTATCCATTATCAGTGGAGTGTCGAGCTTAAATGATATTTCTAATCTGGGAAGGTTAGGGGCTAAAACTATTGGTTTTTACTTAACCACCACGGTGGTTGCTGTAGGTCTTGGGTTGATTTTGGTAAACCTTGTAAAGCCAGGTGATTTTGTCGATGAAGATCAGCGGGTTAAAAACAGAATAAAATACGAATTGTGGGTGAAGGATAATCCTGATGTTCCCCGTCCAAAAGATGGCCGATCTTTCCTTGAAGAGCAAAAATATGCAAACCTGGTTTCGGAAGCCATGGGTGAAGGAGAGATTGATTCCTTACAACAGGCAACTGAAAGTTCTGATGAACGAGTACAGGAATTATCTCAGTCTGCTGATCAAACTGCTGACCAGGGGCCCTTACAATTTTTCGTGGATATGGTGCCTGAAAATATTTTTGCTGCATTTGGCACCAATAGTGGTATGTTACAGGTGATCTTTTTTGCCTTATTTTTTGGGATAACCCTGGCGCTATTGCCCAACGAAAAAGTTAAAGGAGTAACTGATTTTGTAAATGGAGCCAATGAGGTAATACTTAAAATGGTTGATTTAACCATGAAAGCTGCACCTTTCTTCGTTTTCGCACTTTTAGCTGGAGTTATATCTAAAATGGCAGATACACCGGCTGAAGTATTTCAAATATTTAAGGGACTCGGATCCTATTCACTTACATTGTTATTCGGATTGCTGTTTTTAATCTTCCTTTATCCTCTGGTAGTTTCTGCTTTGGTTAAAAAACTAAGTTTTAAGAGCTTTTTAAGAAGAATAAGCCCTGCCCAGTTCTTAGCTTTTTCAACGTCGAGTAGTGCAGCTACCCTGCCGGTAACGATGGAATGTGTAGAAGACAATGTGGGGGTCCCAAAAAAGATATCAAGTTTTGTGCTTCCAATTGGAGCAACTGTAAATATGGATGGTACGAGTATGTACCAGGCAATAGCTGTGGTTTTTCTGGCTCAGTTACATATGGTTGATTTGTCCCTCGGGCAACAGTTAACCATTGTACTGACTGCCACTTTAGCTTCTATCGGATCAGCAGCTGTTCCTAGTGCAGGATTAGTTATGATGATCATTGTATTAAATTCTGTCGGGTTAAATCCTGCCTGGGTTGCAATTATTTTCCCGGTTGACCGTATTCTGGACATGTTCAGAACTGTAGTCAACGTGACAGGTGATGCAACAGTGGCTACGTTGGTAGCCAGTAGCGAAGGGCCATTGGAAAATTCGGAAACCCATGATTGATATTTTCGTTAGTGGCAATAAAAGGAATTAATAGATAAGTATTAAAATATGCAAACTCAAGAAGTGATCAATATATACATGGAGGCTAATCCTAATCCCAACTCCATGAAATTCGTAGCTAACATTATGCTATTACCTGCAGGTGAAAGTTTGGATTTCCCTGATGCAGAGTCAGCAAAGCATGCACCGTTGGCAAAAAAACTTTTTGAATTACCTTATGTAGACAGAGTTTTTTATATGTCAAATTTTGTGACTATAACAAAACCTGAAGATAAAGATTGGGTAGAGATTCAGAATGAGATCAAATCCTTGATTAAAGGTCATCTTGAAAGCGGAGAACCTATTCTTACACCTGAAGCATTGCAAGATGAAGAAGAGGTAGAGAAATCTCCTTATGATGAAAAGATCATGATGATTCTTGATGAATATATTAAGCCTGCAGTTGAAGGAGACGGGGGTGCAATCACATTCCATTCTTTTAAAGATGGAGTAGTTAAAGTGATTTTACAAGGTGCTTGTTCAGGATGTCCTTCCAGCACAGTTACTTTAAAAGCAGGAATCGAAAATTTACTTCAGCGTATGATGCCGGAGGTAAAAGAAGTTGAGGCCATAAATATGTAATTGAAAATATCAATTAGAATATAATAAACCCTTGAGTGAGATAGCTTAAGGGTTTTTTTAGTATAAAACACTATTATTAACATGGAAGAATTATTTACAGTCGGTGCTCTTATCAGTTTTTTGTCCCTGGCACTGATGGAGATCGTTTTAGGTATTGATAACATTATTTTTATTTCGATCCTGACCGGTAAAATGAAGCCGGAGGATCAAAAAAAAGGTCGTATAATAGGAATCAGTGCCGCTTTATTGGTAAGGATCATTCTTTTATTTGGGATCAGTGTTTTAGTTGGTTTTCAGAAGCCAATGTTTATAATAGATGATTTTTCACTTTTTGGAGGAGAAATTATTGATCACTTCGAGTTTACAGGCAGGGATTTGATCTTGTTGTTAGGTGGTTTATTTTTAATTTATAAGAGTACCACCGAAATACATCATAAACTTGAAGGAATTGCAGAAGATGCTAAAACTGCGGTCGCAATGTCGATGGGGAAAGCGATAACACAGATTATATTACTGGATGTAGTTTTTTCTTTTGACTCAATATTAACTGCAATTGGCCTGGTAGACGATCCCAATTCAAAAGCTAATTTTATAATTATGGTGTCTGCAATTGTTATTTCAATGATAGTAATGCTGGCAGCCGCGAAGTCTATTTCAGACTTTATAGAGAAACATCCTACTGTCAAGATGCTTGCCCTGTCATTCTTGTTAATGATCGGTCTTTTGTTATTTGTTGAAAGTTTTCATGTGCATGTTCCGAAAGGATATGTTTACTTTGCTATCTTCTTTTCTCTTTTTGTAGAAGTCTTGAATCTAAGAATGAAAAAGAAAAGAGGAAAGCCGGTTCACTTGGTTGACAGCCATTATGAGGAATCAAATTAAAGGTATTAGCGGTTAATGTAATTTATATGAGTGAGGAAGCGAATAATACGAAAATAAAGATCCTTGAGCTTGGAGATGACTTTCTTCGTTCAAGAGGATTTAACTCTTTTAGTTTTAAAGATATTTCGGATGAACTGGGATTAAAAAAGGCGGCGGTGCATTATCACTATCCGACTAAAGAAGACCTTGGGAATGAAATCATCAACAAAGCAAAGGAGCGTTTGAAGTCTTTTATCATTAGTGTTGATGGGACTGAAAAAAACGAATGGCAGAAGCTTTCGGATTTTCTGGAATTTTATGCTAAATATTTAGAGGAAGAACACATTTGCCTGATCGGATCCGTTGGTGCTGAATTTCACACTCTGCCGGATACTATGCAGGATAATGCCAAACAGTTTATTGCCAGTGCAGTTGGCTGGCTGACCGAGCTGCTTGAACTAGGTAAAAACAAAGGTATTTTCCAGTTTAATGGTGAACCAGATGCCAGGGCATTAATGATTTTAGCAAATATGTCTGGTGGACTATTATTAGCAAGGATGTTTGGCGAGGATCAGTTTTCAAAAATTGTCAATGGTGTCAAGCAAAGTTTAATGAACTAATATTATTTTATGAGCCAACGAGTAGTAATTACCGGAATGGGGGCCCTGAGCCCGGTGGGTGAGTCAGTATCAGAATTTTGGGATTCATTGATAAATGGTAAGGCGGGGGCTGCAAAAATTACCAAGTTTGACCCACAATATTTCAAAACTAATTTCGCGGGTGAACTGAAAAACTTTTCTGTTTCTGATCATTTTGACAGAAAGGAAGCCAGAAAATATGATCCTTATTGTCATTATGCTTTGGTAGCAGCCAGAGAAGCAATGAATAATGCCGGGATCACCAAAGATGATGTAAAAGACCCAAGGAGAGCCGGTGTGATTTGGTCATCTGCGAATGGTGGGATTACTACTTTCGAACAAGGCACGAAAGAATATTTCGAAAACCCGGAAACCCCGAGGTATAGTCCTTTCTTTATTCCAAAAATTCTTGTTGATACAGCATCAGGTTTGATCGCTATGGAGTTCGGTTTGATGGGTGTTAATTATTGCCCTGTTTCAGCTTGTGCTTCATCTACGGCTTCAATTATTGAAGCATTCAGAAATATCAAGGAAGGCAGAGCTGATGTTATGGTTGCTGGTGGTTCAGAGGCACCCATCACCCATGCAGCTCTTGGAGGTTTTAGTGCTTTAAAGGCTTTATCGACAAGAAATGATGATCCTGCGAAAGCTTCCAGGCCTTTTGATCGCGATCGTGATGGTTTCGTAATGTCAGAAGGATCAGGAGCCTTAATACTGGAGTCATTAGATCATGCACAAGCAAGAGGTGCAAATATATTAGCTGAAATAACCGGAGGCGGTATGAGTGCCGATGCCTACCATATGACAGCTACTCATCCAGATGGTGAAGGAGCTGTGTGGAGTATGCAGCAAGCTCTTGATGAGTCAGGCATTACAGTTGATGATCTTGATCATATTAATGCGCATGCTACATCTACCCCTGTAGGTGATATTTCTGAATTGAAAGCGGTAAAATCACTGACTGGCAATCGGTTTAAAGAAATTCCTGTAACGGCTACTAAGTCAATTACGGGGCATTTATTAGGTGCAGCCGGGGCAATTGAAGGTGTAGCCCTTGTCAAAACTTTAGAAGAACAAACAATTCCGGGAACGATCAATCTTGAAAATATTGATGAAAACCTACCTGAAGGAGCGTTAATTGTAAAAGAAACTCAAAGTCATAGAATGACCTATGCGCTAAGCAATACATTTGGTTTTGGTGGACACAATGCCAGTATCGTAATGAAAAAATGGAATGCCTGAGCTTAATTGCTCAGGCATCTGAATTTATCTTTTAGTGGAAAGTTCTTCTGCAGTAATTTCTTTTTCCCATTTCAATTCCCCATTAACTCCTTTGACCTTAATGTTCAAAACTCTTTCTGTTCGAGGTCCTGAAACTGTAAAAATTCCGTAGTTATGTTCATTAACTATCGTTTCTTCGAGTAGATATTTATTGTTATATGGAGGTTTTAAAGCATAAGTTCCCGCAGTAAGGCTGCTAACCGTTATTTCGTATAGAGGATAATACCCATCTCTTTCCATTTTATTCATTTCTGTGTGATGGATATCACCGCTTAATATGACGATGCCCGGGACGTTTATTTCTCTTAACATCTTAAGGAACTTCTGTCTTTCTTCCTCAAAAGTAGAAAACCTTTCAAATCTTGGATTCTCAGGGAGGGCCTGTCCACCCATAACGATGAACTTGAAAGATGCATGGCTTCCTACCAGGGCTTCCCTTAGCCATAGTAGTTGTTTTTCTCCAAATATTTGTCTGTCTTCATAATCCCAGTCATCATTTGCTGACCTGAACCACCTGTTGTCAAGCATAAAAAATTCGACATCCTGCCATGGAAAAACATTAGTAACACCCTCTCCCTCGATTAGTCCGGTATTCAAATTACCCCAGAAAAGATTGAAAGCTTCTTCTGTCATATGTTTACCCCAATAGCTTCTGTCAGCATCATTAGGGCCATAATCGTGGTCATCCCAAATAGCATAATGATGGGTGTTAGCTAATAATGGCTGTAACTCAGGCAGAGACCTTGTATGAGTATATCTGTGGTAAATTCCCGATCGGCTATTCCAGTCTACCTCCCTTAAATAAGTATTGTCTCCCATCCAGACCATGAAATCCGGATCATCTTTATGAATTGAAGTCAGAATTTCGAAATCACTTCCATAGGGTTTACCCGGCCTGTCAACTTCCTTTTCATTTACATAAAAGCAACTACCTGCAGCAAATGATAATTCAGGAGGATCTTTTCTCCATTGCCAGAGAGTCTGTGTCTGAAAAGACATTTCATAACCCGGCTTGAACGCTTTACCATTTATATATGGAGTGTATTCGTATTCTTTGCCCTCTTCCAGGTTTTTGACTATGATTTTAGCAACAAAAGCGTTTTCCTCACTTGTTTCTACAGTTGCAGTCTGAAAGTTTTTAGAACTTCCTTTTTCACTATATTTAAAATACACCTCTGCTTGTTCTTCAGTCTGAATCCAGAGAAGGACCTCCTTCATTGTAGAATATCCGACCATTGGACCGGACTGGACCTTTTGTGCATTGATGTTTAAACAAGAAAATAGTAATATCAGAAAACAATAAGCGCTGTTTCTTTTTTTCATTATGTTGATCGTTTGATCCAAATTTAACATTTAGTCGGTTATATTTAAGCGTGAAGATGTGAATAAGTGATATTTTAATAATTAAATAACATAAAACATTTATTAATGAATCGTATTTCAATATTAGTCTTATTTTTTCTCTGTTGCCAAAATGTGTTTAGCCAGGTTGAGCTTTCATATTATCTTCCTGAAGGGCAATCTTACGATGAGTCCGTTGTTAAGCCTTCAGAAGTTCTTGGTTTTGAGGTGGGAGAATGGCATGCATCACATGACAAAATAGTGAGTTATGCTTATGAATTATCAGAATCCAGCCCACGTGTTAAGTTATTCAAAACCGGGGAGACATACGAAAAAAGGCCAACCTTATTGATGGTTATTTCTCACCCTGATAATATAGCTCGGCTTGATGAAATTAAACAGAAGCGAGCTCTGATTACAGATGGAGACCCTTCTAATGATCCCAACTTGTCTGATATTCCTTTAGTAGTATGGATGGGATATTCTGTTCATGGTAATGAGGCTAGTGGGGCAAATGCGGGCTTATTATCTGCTTATCACTTTGCCGCAGGTCAGGGAGAAGTTCTGGAAGACCTAAAAGATGTCGTAATATTGATTGATCCCGCCATAAACCCTGATGGAATACAGCGATTTTCCACCTGGGTGAATTCAAATAGAAATCTAACAGAAACTGCAGACCCTAATCACAGGGAGTTTGACGAAAGTTATCCACGAGGAAGAACCAACCACTACTGGTTTGACTTAAACAGAGACTGGTTGCCAGTTCAATTACCTTCTTCAAAAGCCCGAATTGCATATTTCCAACAATGGATGCCTAATGTTTTAACCGATCACCACGAGATGGGATCTAATAGTACCTTTTTCTTCCAGCCGGGTATCCCGCAAAGAACACACCCTCTAACTCCGGGAATGAATCAGGATCTTACTGAACGCATTGGTGAATTTCATGCGGAAGCACTCGATAAAATCGGAAGCTTATATTATACAAAGGAAAGCTTTGATGATTTTTATTATGGAAAAGGAAGTACCTATCCTGATATCCAGGGAAGTATTGGTATATTATTCGAACAAGCTTCAGCAAGAGGGCATGCACAAAAGACTGTTAATGGGATATTGAGATTTCCTTTCGGTATAAGAAATCAATTTACTACCTCTTTGAGCACTTTTCGTGCAGCAAAAGAATTAAAAGAAGAGCTTTTAAGATATCAATCTGAATTTTATGATAATAGTCTGGAAGATGCTTCTGATGATTCCAAAACAGGATTGATATTTGGTGCTGAACACGATCCGGTCAGAGCAAGGAATCTGGCTGAGATTTTTAAAAGACATAATGTTAAAATCTACGAAACAGCTAAGGATTATTCTGCTAATGGTAAAAAATATAAAAAAGGAGAGGCTTATGTGGTTCCCTTCGACCAGCCTAAATACAGGTTGATCAAAGCAATGACTGAAACCCGGACAGAATTTACTGACAGCTTATTTTATGATATTTCGGCATGGAGTTATTTATTATCCTTTAATCTCGATCATAATTATTTTGAACGAAATATCGATAGCAACCTGATTGGAAATGAATTTACATTAGAAGAGGAATCAAGACCTGATATTTCACCCTCAGATTATGCTTATATAATAGATTGGAGAGATTATTACTCTCCAGCGATGGCATATCAGTTGCTAAATAAGGGTGTCAGGATAAAATATAGTGCCAAGAAGTTTACCTTACCTGATGGGTCAGTTATGCCTGAAGGAACATTAATAGTACCGGTGGAAAACCAGCAGTTAAGTTCTGATCAGATTTTTACCCTGGTAAATGAGTATCAAAAGAATTATCAGATAAAGGTTCATGGGGTGAATACAGGGTATACTCAAGGAATAAACCTGGGAAGTCCAAACATGGACAATTTGAGTAAACCAAACGTATTACTGGTTGCAGGAGATGGTGTAAACTCTTACGATGCCGGTGAAATCTGGCATCTGTTTGATGTCAGAATGGAAATGCCTGTTACCATAGTGGCTCCTGATCGATTGGATAATATAAATCTTAGTAAGTATTCTGTGATCGTGATGCCTGACGGGTCTTACAGAACTGTAGACGGAGGAGGTAAATCTCTTAAGCAATGGGTGCAAAGTGGAGGAATGATTGTAGCAATGAGAGATGCAGGAGGATACTTAAAAAAGCTGGGTTTAAATAATGCTGAATATACAAAAGAAGAAGATGACACAACCCAGGTTCAAATTCCGTATGCATTGAGACACAGGTACCGGGGGGCTCAATATATTGGGGGAAATATTTTTAAAGCAAACCTGGATTTGACTCATCCACTGGCATATGGCTATTCTGATTCAGAACTTCCCATGTTCCGTAGAAATACAACGGTAATGGAGGTGTCAAAAAAGAATCCATATGTAAATCCGGTTACCTATACATCTGATCCGTTGATGAGCGGTTATATTTCAACAGAAAACCTGGAAAGACTTTCAGAAACAGCGGCGGTTCACGTTTCACGTTATGGTGGCGGGAAGGTTATTGTTTTTTCTGACAACCTGAATTTCAGGGCTTTCTGGTATGGTACAAATAAAATGTTTCTTAATGCTGTATTTTTTGGAAAAAATATCGGCAGGTAACAGTTATTAAAGGGAATATTTTCCGGTTTTTAATGAAAAAATCATATTTTTGTTTTCGAAAGTGAACCGATTATGTTGAGATATTTTCCACTTGATAAAAATTATATTTTAAAAGAAGCTCAGTCAGATTCTACTGATGAGCTTCTTTTAAGAATGGTCAATAAAGTGAAGGAAACTTATTGCAGGCTGCACAATCCTTTAGGATTGATCGACAATACGATTGAAAAGATACAATCATATCAACCTGAAGACCTTTCACATCTAAAATCATTTTATCTTGCCATAGCAGGTGTTTACCGGTATAAGTTTGCTACAGATAATCAGCTTTTTTTAAATTTTGATGGGCGTTCTCATTATGAAATCTATTTGCAGGAATGGGCAGATGGGCTTGATTTCATGATTGATGACCTTGCTCTGAAACAACCTGTGTTTTTAAAGATCATGCTTGAGTTAACAGTTTTTAATGATGGAAACAAAAATCATGAATTACTGACTTACAGGCTAAATAATCTTCTCAAAGAAAATTTTGATGTACAGATCAGAAAGAAAAGAGGTGCACAGGCTTATAAAATAGCCTGATTTAATGCACGATATCAAAAGACATTTCGTGAGCAGGCTGGTTTAATTCAATTACACTCACATTTTCTACGTTGGCTTCTTCAGGTCCTGTTTTGCACCATTCAATTAATTGCTGAATTTTCATTTCTTCTCCTGAAACTTCAATATAAACAGATCCGTCTTTTTGGTTTTTGACATACCCTTTTAATCCAAGACTTCTGGCTTTATCTCTTGTGGAAGCTCTAAAAAATACCCCCTGAACTTTTCCGGTTATTGTAATGCAAACAGTTTTCATGCTTTGGTCCCTTTTTTATATTCTTCCATTATTTTGATTCCCTTACTTGTACCTATTCTATCTGCGCCTGCTTTAATCATTTTAATAGCCTCTTCGTATGAGGAAATTCCCCCTGAAGCTTTGATGCCTACATTTGAAGGCAGACAGTCACGCATAGTAATAATATCATTTGTTTGTGCTCCACTTGGTGCAAACCCTGTTGACGTCTTAACAAAATCAACCCCGGCATCAGCACAGATTTTTGAGACAGTTCTTATTTCGTCTTCATTAAGATAGGCTGTTTCAATGATTACTTTGAGTATTTTAAAATTGTCGTGAGCGAGAGAAGCGCATTTAGCTATTTCGATCTTAGGCCAGATCATTCCTGCTTTAAAGGAAGAAATATTAAAAACGAGATCAATTTCGTCCACACCGTCATCGATCATTTTTTTCATTTCTTCAATCTTAGTTTCAGTCATCTGGTAACCAAGCGGAAACCCTACAACACTTACCAGTTGAATGTCCTGATCGCCGATTTCTCTTTTTGCTTTTTTAACCCAAAAAGGAGGAAGGCAAATACCTAAAAATTCATTTTCTGCAGCTTCCTCTACGAGGCTGTATACATCGTTATCGGTAAAGGTGGGTGATAGTTTGGTATGTTCTATAAACCTATTAATTTTTATGTCGTCCATTTTCAAATGTTTCTCATCTAATTTATGAAAAGATCACTGGAAGGTGGAGTTTTTGTATGTCTATTTATCTGAATTGTATATGGAAATGATCATCATGTCTTACAGAATGACAACCTTGAAATCTAACCAGCGGATGGTCGAGTGACCATTTCTTTCTTAAATAGGGTTCGACAAAGATTTTTTCAAGCCTTTGTGCTTTCAATAATCTCCTGGCTACTGCTGCATTTAATTTATCGTTGATGTTTAGCTCATTGTAATAATTTGTAAAAGGAAGTTTTTCAGTTATTCCATAGACTGTTCCGGCATTGGGGCATACCTGTTTCGGAGTATAGTCTGGGTTTACATAATTACCATAGCCCCAAATAGAAGGTAACTTTGTTGATATTTGATTGTCTTTTGAATAAGTAAATGCGATATCTACTTTCTTGCCATCATCATGACTTAAATGTGGAATAAGTGGGAATCCGTTTATAAATGGAAAGTTTGCGTCCAGATAAATCATTTGATAACCTTTATTCTCAATTGCAATATCCTGGGCAGCGCTAATTAATTCCTGTTTTACTAAAGGAGATACATAGTGCCTGTTTGTTATTACAGTAAACCAATTTGCTGGTTTCAGGTAAGGATGATTTACAGGTAAGGGGACTCTTCCGCCATACGATGAAAACCAGGGTAGTAAAACACCGGAAACCAGCGCATAAATAGTGATAAAAGCTAATAGACTCTTTTTATAACTAGATGTTAGTCGGTAAACTAAAACTGAAAAAAGATATAATACTCCACCAACCTGGCTGATAATAGTGAGAAGTAAAAAAAATATCAGGTGAAATAAAGACCAAAAATGGTTTTTCGAATTTTTATGCTTTCTTTTCTTTTTTAATGAACGATTCCGCATTCTTCACAATATTTACGCTTGCCCTTTTTTCTTTTTTTTGGCTTTTTATCATGGCCGAAAAAAGAAGGATCACTGTATTTAGGTAATTTTCGAAGCTTTTGATTTTCTCTTAGCTTATCTGCATTAGTTTGCATGCGAATATAGTGTTCGTTAATCAATCTATCATAATAATCATTGATCGTTTCTGATCCGGATACAGTTTCTTTTTCGGCCGCAGTAGCAAAAACAGGAAGCTTGGAACTTCTTACAGCCATAAAAATCTCTATTGCTTCTTCATCTGTGAGTTTTTCAACTGAAGGGCCTCTCGAGTTATCCTGATTTTGTGAGAATAAAGGGACTGAAACTAGCGTTATAATTATCGTATAAAAAAGAGCTCTAAATTGCATGATTTTGAATTTTTAACATATTATTCTTCTAGTAGTACGTTAGAAACGATACATTTCGTATATCTTTAATTAAATTATATTGGAGTTTAGAGTGATTAAAAAGATAAAAGTGCAGCGAATAACATTTTTTATTTTACTATTTAATTTTGCGTTTTTAACCGCTTTTAGCCAGGATGTCAGGTCTAGAAATGAACTGATTTTACTGCAAAAAATGGATGATGCTAAGGTAGCGATGAGTGAAGGTCATTATATCGAGGCTGATAAAAATTTAAAGGAGGTTATTAAAGGCCTGGCGGTTCTTCCGGCTGAACTAACCTATTTGTTTGGTAAAAACAGTTATTACCTTGGGAAGTATAAGCAAAGTATTAACTGGCTGAGTAAGTATATTGAATTGAAAGGTACGTCAGGAAAAGATTATTATGATGCTGCCCAATTTCTGGAAAAGGCAGAAAAGGCTTATAAAGAGGGAATGGATTCTGATGAACCGATACTTTCTCCTGAAAGTATAGAAGTTGTAAGAGTAAATAGTATTGATTGTGCAGATCCGAATGCGACAATAACCTGTCCTGTATGCAATGGAGAAGGTGTCATAATTCGTCAGGGGCCATTGCATAAAACATATAACCCCTGTAATTACTGTGATGAAACAGGATATATGAAATGTGAGGATTATAATCGATTGTTGAATGGAAACCTGATCACTAAATAAATATAATGTGAAAAAATTTATCTATCTGGCTGTTTTTATGATGTGCCTTGGTGTTGTGGTATACCAATATGTAATCCCTATGTGGCTGGCTAATCAGCTTAATGACACCCAGGGGGCAGATATTTCACTATTGCCTGAGAAAGTTCAAAAGGATGTTCGGGTTGCCCAGAAAGAGTTTAATGTTACCATTGATAAGTTTGAGGAAGTTAAAGATTCGATGCCTGAAGAAGTTGAAAAAGTTTCCTCAGATGAACTGATTAAGTTTATCGATAAGGTTAAAGTAAGTGAGATGAAAGCGGCAGTCAGGGCACTTAGTGAATCTGAATTTAATACTACTGAAGAGGCCTGGGATATAGGGATGGAGAATGTTTCTCTTGGTGAAGAGGAAACGAAGAAGTTTAAACCTTATTATGATGCTGTTTTTACAACAGATAAGATCAGAAAAATTGTCGCCACCCTTGAAGAGAATAATTTATTAAACTCATTAAGCGGCCCGGTCATTAAACAAACTGCCAAAGAGTTTATCAGGAATAATTCTAAAAAAATCGACGATGTAGAGCCAGAGAAAATAAAATAGTTTTTTCTTTAACTACAATGTTATTTTATTGAATTATAAATTTGCCTCCAGGTGCAATAATTTGATAAAGAAATGCATATAACACCAGATAATAAATTTAAAAGACTCATCGTCGTTGGAGACCGGGTATTGATTAAGCCGGTTAAAGCTGAAGAAAAGACTGCCAGTGGTTTATTTCTACCACCCGGAGTCAGGGAAAAAGAAAAAATTCAAACAGGATATGTAATGAAGACCGGGCCCGGATATCCTATTCCTATGCCCGGCGAGGAAGAAGAGCTATGGAAGGGCGAGAAAGAATCAATTAAATACATTCCTTTACAGGCCCGGGAAGGTGATCTTGCTATTTTTCTTCAAAAAGGAGCAGTTGAGTTGGAATACGATAATGAAAAATATTTTATTGTACCACAGGCTTCAATTTTAATGCTGGAACGAGAAGAAGACCTTTAGAATATGGAAAAGTGTCCAAGGATAGAATTATCAGAGAACGGGCCTGAATTTTCAAGACTTGTAGCCGGAGTGTGGAAATGGGGTGAATGGGGACATAATTTCAGCCCGGTACAGGTTTCAGAGCTTATTAAAGATTCTGTTGAAGCAGGAATCACAACCTTTGATCATGCGGATATTTATGGTGATTATACCGATGAAGCGCTTTTTGGTAAAGCGTTTGAGTTAACGGGGTTTAATCGTGATGATATTGAGTTGGTTTCCAAATGTGGAATTAAAATGGTTTCGCCTAACAGGCCAGACCATAGTATAAAAAGTTATGATTATTCTGAAGGTCATATTGTAAAATCAGTCGAGCGGAGTTTGCAAAATTTGAAAACTGATTATCTCGATCTATTGCTTTTGCACAGACCAAGTCCTTTAATGGATCCACATATAATTGCCGGCGCATTTAATAAATTGAAACACGAAGGAAAAGTGATCAATTTTGGTGTTTCGAATTTCACCCCTTCTCAATTTTCGATGTTAAATTCAGTTTTCCCCTTAGTAACAAACCAGGTTCAAATTTCTCCACTTCATTTAGATTGCCTTACAGATGGTACGCTTGATCAATGCATTGAAAAAAAGATTAAGCCTATGGCCTGGTCGCCACTAGGTAGTAGTGGTATGTTCAGTGAGGATTTATCAGATCCAAGGACTGCCAGAGTTAAAGATAGAATTACAAAGATCGCTGAGAAGTATAAAGTGGGGATAGATGTAATAATTTTAGCCTGGCATTTGAAGCATCCTTCAGGTATTCTTCCGGTACTTGGTACAGGTAAAGGTTCAAGACTTAGAAATGCCTTGAAAGCATTTCAAATCGATTTATCGAATGAGGAATGGTTTGATGTTTATTCAGCGTCACTTGGTCAGGATATTCCTTAAGCCTTATTTACCAGGTATTTTTTCGCTTTATTATGGAGCATATTGATATCAGCAGAGATTGATGGATCACTATATACGTGCGCTGATAATTCACTAACGACAGTTGGATTAAACCCTAGCTTTTTAGCGATATTCTGACAATGTTTTATTTCCTTGAAGGTAATCCGTCTATCTGCTTTCATCAGCAGGATAATGTTATATAGATATTCGAACTTTTGATCAAAAGTAAGGGCTTCAAGCTTTCCCGATGGTTTAGGCTCAGCAATATAGTTTTTCACTGTATCATGATCGATTCCATTTCCTTCAGCTATCCTTAGAATCAAGGATAATTCATCCGGGTGTAATTCCCCATCAGATTTTGCAATTTCGATTAAAATACGAAGTTGCTTTTCATTGCTAAATATCATTATTCCTCCTTTTTTATGTCAACTAATATATAGAATTAAATTGATTTTTAATATACCGGTGATTTCTCCACTATTACCAGTTGATGAAAATATTCGATCAATGAGGTGAAAATGTCGATGCAAGTATGGTTTTGGGTTATTTTAAATATTCCGGGCTAATAATTTGTACTATATTTGATTTCATTTTTTTAGAATATTTAGCTTTTGAAGTGCTATGGCAAGGACAGTATTCTTTTTTTTACTATGCTTTTTATGTGTTGCTCAATCAATTTTCGCCCAGGAAACTCAGCAAATCAATCTTGAAAGGGGACTGATTGCTCATTTTCCATTGAATGAAGGGCCCGATGATGTAACCGGAAATGAAATAACCGGTACAGTTAATGGAGCAAAATTAGAAGAATCATGCCGATGTGGCAGTAATGCATATTTTTTCGACGGTATTGACGATTACATTGAGTATGATGATAAATACCAGGTATTGAATGGAAGCCGCAGTGGTATGACAATTTCTTTTTGGTTCAGGCCAACAAGGCTTTATAGTGAAGACTTTGGTCTTATTCTTGGTAAATGGGCTTTTGATAAGCACCGTGATCAGTTTGCTGCATTTTTTAATATTGAAAATCTAATTTCCTTTACCGTTGCTGACGGAGTTAACTACGAAACAGGGGTGTACGGAAGAACGAGATATGGTATTGAAGACTGGCGTCATGTAATATTGGTATGGAATAAATCAGGAAAAATGGGAGTCTTTGTCGACGGGGAGATGGATCGGATCGATCGACAACATGGCGATGGATACAACGGAGTTTCTGATGTGACTTTCAAATTAGGAAGGCAAATAGTTGGTCAGGACAGGCCTTACGAAGGATATATCGATGAAATAAAAATATGGAGGCGTAGTCTGAGTTTTGCTGAAATTGATGCTCTTTGGGCAGAAGAAAAGTCATTTTGTAATAAGATGATGATTGTCGGTAAAACGATAGATGAAAATACTTTAACACCAATATCAGCTGAAGTCACTTTTGAGGATCTTAAAACAGGAAGATCGATAGGTTCGATGATAACTGAAGAAGGTCTGGGTGATTATGAAAAGCAAGTAGATATAGGCGGTAAGTATGCATTTTATGCAAAAGCTAAAGGATATTTACCTGCTTCATTTAATATTGATACAAAGGAGTATCGACCTAATGAAGAGATAGTTCAGGATATATATCTTGTTCCAATACAGGTGGGAAGTATCTTGAGACTGAATAATATCTTTTTTGACTACGATAAGGCGACTTTAAGAGACGAGTCCAGATTTGAACTGGATAGATTGATTGAAATATTTGAAGAAAATCCGGGGATGAGAGTTGAGCTTGGAGGACATACCGATGGCGATGGATCAGATGCTTATAATAAGAAACTGAGTGATAGAAGAGCCAATTCTGTACGAACATATTTGATTGGAAAAGGTATCTCTGAAGATAGAATTGAGGCAGTAGGATATGGTGAATCAAAGCCTGTTGCGGATAACTTTACAGAGGAAGGAAAGCAGGAAAACCGCCGCGTAGAGTTTAAGATCATTGATTTGTAATTTTTAAAGGTTCTTTAATTTAACCGAAAATAAACCCGGCTCTTTGACCGGGTTTTTATATTTTTATATAAGGAGACAGGGGGATTTAGCGTTTTATTGACAATGCAGACTTTATACTCCATACTATCAATTTCTGAGAGCGCAGACATGCATGAGATAAAGTCTGCTTATAAACGACTGGCCAAAAAATACCACCCTGATGTAAATCCAAATAACCCTCGTGCCGAAGCGCTATTTAAAGATATTCTGAATGCCTATCAAATATTATCCGACCCGCAATCAAAAAAGATATATGATGACAAGCTGAAATATCAGCGGTATGAAGAGCAGGTCAGGACTTATCGAACCAATGTAACCAGAAACTATAGAAGAAGGTCAAAAAACACTTTCAGACCACCTAATCCTTTTTCAAAAGGAGGCAAACATTTATCTCCTGAAGAAAATAAAAGGGCGACCATTTATGCATTTAGTATTGTGATGGTGATTTTTGTTTTAGTATTTATTACTAAGACCAGTTATGATTGGTATAATGAATACATTTTCGAAAAAAAGCTTGAGCCAATTACTCAGGCAATGGATGATGTAGGAAAAAAAGATACTCCAGAAGCCTTTAACGAAGTTTTTTCAGCTTTTGCAAGCATACCTGAAAAAGATCGTCTTGCGATAAACTGGGAATGGAGAAGGATTGAAGCATTAAATTACTTAAATCAGCGAGCAGATTTCCATTTTGAAGAACAAAACTATTCACGGGCTTATCAGTTATATAATTTATATCTGGATCAGGGAGGAGTATTCCTCATCAGAATTGGAAAAAACATGATCCAGTGCATGCAGGCAATAGGTAATAAAAAAGATTTGATAAAGGCACTTGAGAGAGTTGCCAAGGCTGATTCTACAGGAGTGACAGTAGCTTTTAAGACAGCCAGAATTTATTTAGAAGATTTAAATGATACAACTAAAGCTCTTTCATATTTCAGGCTCGCGCGTAAACGAATTGAAAGGAGTTACGAACAAATATATGGAAAGGCCTGGTTTGTAATAATGCCTCCCAGAAATGTACCTGATTTACATGCAGAAGTGTATTTGAATTATGGTCTATTATTATTACAGAAGGGCTATTTTTTAAGAGCCAGGAAAGTGTTTAGTTGGCTTATTTATATTCGAAACTTAAATCCATATGGATTTCTTTATCGGGGATACTGTCATCTCGAACAGAATAATATGGAGTCTGCCTGCAGAGATTTTCGAAAAGCTGCAACCCTGGGAAATCAGGAGGCATATGAAGAATATAAAAACTTTTGCTTGTGACTGAAACTGACGTAGTAATTATTGGTGCAGGTCCTGCCGGTCTGGCAGTTGGAGCATTATTGAGACAGGCTGGCATTTCATTTGTTATCATCGAAAAAAATGATTCTGTAGGTAGTAGCTGGAAAGGCCATTACGACAGATTGCGTCTACATACATCCAAGAAATATTCACATTTGCCGGGTCTTCCCTTTCCTGAGTCCTACCCCGATTTCGTTCCTAAACAAGATTTTGCTGATTACCTGGATATATATGCAACCAGATATGGAATTGAACCGATTTTCGGTGAGGAGGTAATTCGTGTGGCCAAAGAGCAAAATAATAACGTATTTATCGTTGAGACAGATAATGGCAACTTATGGGTTTCAAAATCAGTGATTATATGCACAGGATTTAACAGGAAGCCGGTAATGCCTAAGCCTGATGGATATGATATTTTTAAGGGCCCACAAATTCATAGTTCTGATTATGAAAATGGAAATGTTTTTAGTGATCAAAATGTGATGGTTGTAGGCATGGGTAATACGGGCGCAGAGATAGCAATGGATTTATCCGATCATGGGGCAAAAACTTTTGTCTCAGTCCGCAACCCGATAAATGTAGTTCCTCTTGAATTTAGAGGGCGACCAACACAGCATACCAATATAATCCTTAATAAGTATCTCCCTTCTTTTATAACCGATATGATAGGGAATATTATTAAAAATTGTCATTATCATGATATGACTAAGTATGGGTTGAATATTGATAAAAAGTCTCCTGGTAAAATGCTTAGAAAAGAAGGAAAAACCCCGGTGATAGATCAGGGTACTATGGATTATATCCGTCAGGGTAAAATCGAGGTCAAGCCTGAGCTCACTAAAGTAAGAGAACACTGGGCCTGGTTTTGTGATGAAAGCATGATAGATATCGATGCCATTATATTTGCTACCGGCTTTAAATCGGCAGTGGAGGAATTTGTAGAGGGAGGTGAAGAACTTCTCAATCCGTATGGAAACCCTTATTCTGCTATCCCCGGAGGCCAATGGTCCGGAATGTATTTTCTGGGTTTTAATGCATATAAGAGTGGGATTTTATATAGCATTCAAAAAGAAAGTCCTAAAATTGTAAATCATTTGAAAGAATATCTTAGACAGTTCTAAAGAGCTATTAACTTTGAAGGTTCATTCTCGTTAAGAAAAAGAAGTATGAAAAAATTTGATATACCAAGCTTTTATAGGAGTCCGATAATTTCTAAAATCAAGGACCTGCGTAAGCTAAGTGATAGAACCAAAAAAGATTTTACTCCGTCGACCCTGGATTTTGGGCCTGTGCAAATTAATGTAGCCAGACATTTTGGCTTTTGCTATGGTGTAGAAAACGCTATTGAGATAATATACAAGACTGTTAATGAAAATCCCGGCAGGAGGATCTTTCTGTTAAGTGAAATGATCCATAATCCAAAGGTAAATCAGGACCTTCATGAAATGGGAGTCAGGTTTATAATGGATACACAGGGCAATCAGTTTGTTCCATGGGATGAGATCAAAGATGATGATATAGTGGTTATACCGGCTTTTGGTACGACAATTGAAATTGAAGAGCTGCTGAAAGAGAAAAATATCGATGTTAAAAGATTTGATACTACCTGCCCCTTTGTGGTGAAAGTATGGAAAAGAGCAGGAAGCCTTGGTAATGATGATTATACAGTGGTTATCCATGGTAAAAGATATCATGAAGAGACCAGGGCAACATTTTCTCATGCTAAGGAAAGTGCGCCGGCAGTTGTAGTACAAAACATGGAAGAGGCCAGGAAGCTAGAACCTTATATATTAAAACAAAAATCTAAAGAAGAGTTTTACGAGGAATTTGCCGACCGTTATAGTGAAGGATTCGACCCGGAGGTTCATTTTGACCGCATAGGAGTGGTAAATCAAACTACTATGCTAGCAGAGGATACCCAGGAGATTACCGATCACCTGAAAGATATAATGGAATCCAGGGTTGGTACTGAAAATATTAATGACCACTTCGCTAATACCAGGGATACATTATGTTATGCAACTTCCGATAATCAACGTGCTGTAAAAGGTCTTTTAGAAGCTGATGCGGATCTGGCGATTGTAGTTGGAGGTTACAATAGCAGTAATACTTCGCATTTGGTGGATCTATGCAAAGAAAAGCTTCCTACCTATCATATTTCGTCCGCTGATAAAATTCTATCAGATAAATTAATATCTCATTATTTGCATAAGAGCAAAGAAGAAAAAGTCACTGAAGGATACCTTCCAGAAGACAAACCTGCAAGAATTTTGATAACCAGTGGAGCTTCATGTCCTGATGCGATGGTCGATGATATTATCAGAAAGATAGTTGGATATTACGATGATACGTTGTCTGTAGAAGAAGTGATCAAATCTCTGGCGAACCAATATTCAAATTGAAAGAATTAACAAAGTCACAGCTGGCTCTTTACAACGGACAGGATAAAGAGGAAGTGTATGTTGCTTATAAAGGAGATATTTACGATGTTTCCAGTTCCAGGTTGTGGAAAAATGGCAAACACTATGAACATTGGGCGGGGCAGGATCTTACAGATGAGCTACCCGAGGCACCACATACTGAGAAGGTATTTGAACGATTTCAGAAAATTGGTAAAGTAAAAAAATGATCTACATCGTAGACTCCGGTGGGACAGGAGCAGATTGGCGGTTTATTTCTGAAAAAGGAGAGATCAGCCAACTTCGCACAGAAGGATTACAAGCAAATCTATCTTCAGAAGACGATTTTAAAAAGGTCTTCAGCCAAGTAAAAGAACACGCTCAGGAGGTTCCGTCTGAAATTTATTTTTATGGTGCAGGTTGCCAGAGAAAAGAACCGGCTGCATTCGTTGAAAGTAACATCAGGTTTTTTGGAAAGATACTGATATTTATGTTCATGGTGATGTTCTTGCCGCGGCCAGAAGTGCATGTGGGAATTATCCAGGTATTTCTTGTATCCTGGGAACCGGTGCATCTGCAGTATATTTCGATGGAGAGGAAATAGTTAAGATATCACCATCAGTAGGATATATTTTAGGAGATGAAGGGAGCGGAGCAGACCTTGGAAAAATGCTGATCAAAGGCAGGCAGGAAGGTGATATGCCGGATGACCTTGCATCATTTTTTGATAAGCGCTTTGGTGAACCAGATAAAGTATTGTCAGATCTTTACAACGCTGAAAATAAACAACGGTATCTGGCAGGGTTTTCAAAATTCATGATTCAGCACATGGCGAAACCATGGGTGGCACGAATGATCTATTCAAGGTTTGATTTATTTTTAAGCAGTTAAAAAAGTATTTTCCTGAGCAAGTTGATTCACTTCCTGTTCATTTTACGGGAGGAATAGCATTCTATTTTAGTAACTTACTAAGACAGGTTGCCAATGATAATGGCATCGCTGTTAGAAATATTACCGAAACACCGATCGCGGGATTAACCCTTTACCACAAAAGTTTAATTGAAAGAAGTACATCTTAAAAATGAAAGACAGAACGACAGAATCAGACTCATTATATGATAACCTGGAGAATATGCCGATTGGTGAACTTCTGCATTCTATAAATAGGGAAGATAAGAAAGTTCCTGAGGTAGTTGAAGGATGTATTCCCCAGATTGAAAAAATTGTTCTTGAGGTTTCAAAGAGGATGAAGGCCGGAGGCCGATTGTTTTACATCGGAGCCGGTACCAGTGGAAGGCTTGGAATTGTTGATGCATCTGAGTGCCCTCCAACCTTCGGGGTATCACATGATATGGTCATTGGACTTATAGCAGGTGGAGATAGCGCAATTCGTAAAGCGGTAGAATTTGCGGAAGATGATACAGAACAGGCCTGGAAGGACTTAAGTGAATATAATATCGGCCCGAATGATTCAGTAATCGGTATTGCAGCATCAGGAACTACACCCTATGTGATTGGTGGAGTGAAAGACGCCAGGGAAAATGGTTTGTTCACAGGTTGTATTACCTGTAACGATGGCAGTCCACTTGCCCAGGCAGTTGAGGTACCTGTGGAAGCTGTTGTCGGGCCTGAATTTGTCACCGGAAGTACCCGCATGAAAGCAGGTACTGCCCAGAAGCTTATTCTTAATATGATCTCTACAGGCGTGATGATCAGCCTTGGTCGTGTTAAAGGAAACAAGATGGTTGATATGCAACTAAGTAATGATAAGCTTGTCGAGCGAGGGTGTAGGATGTTAATGAATTCATTGAATATTTCCAGAGTAGAGGCCCAGGAACTCCTTTCAAGTTATGGTTCAGTGAGAAAAGTAATTGAGCACTATAAGAAATAATTTTCATGCATGATCTCATTCCATATGAGAACTGGTTGAAATATTATAAGCCGGAAGATGATGAGCGGTCTCCATTTTATGGAAAGACTTATAATTTTGATCTTTATACAGATAATATCTATGGCTATTATATCGATCCTGCCTGGGATTACATAGGTAGCGACACCCTGTATGCCAAGTTGCTTTATGTAGATTACGAAAGAAGTACCTGCATCATTGAATTTATTGGCGAATGGAATGATGCGATTACAAACGACTCCATGCATTTAAAGCGAAATGTTATTGACCCTTTAATTGATGAAGGAATAAATAAGTTTCTTCTTATAGGAGAAAATGTATTTAATTTTCATGGTGATGATGATAGTTATTACGAGGAGTGGTTTGACGATATTGATGATGGCTGGATCTGTGCTGTGGGGTTTCATGAACACGTTTACCAGGAATGGAAAAATTATGGGATTGATTCCTATATAGATTTTGGTGGGTCACTTGAATTGATCAACTGGAGGACTTTTAAGCCGGCAATGTTGATGGAAAGAATCAGTAGAGAGTTTTCAAAAAGACTTGGCCTTTAGGAGTCTGTTGTTACCCTTGCGACTTTGTTGATCAGGTATTTTTTTCCACTCGATACCTCCAGACAGACCACACGAGTTCTGCGGGTTTCTAATTTGCGGTATTTTTTACTTCTGAATATAAAATTCATCCCTAACGGTACGGCATCAAGAAAAGTTATTCCCTCATTATTATCATCATAGGCAGCAAGAGCCATTGATAAATTTGCATCAGCATGAGTAGATGCCTTAGGGTTCTTCATATGTCTTGCCAATAATCTTACAATATCATCCGGAAAAACTGTGTCATTCAAGACCGGTAAAAAAAGTTCTCTAAATTGCTTTTTCCATGTTTGACCATGAGGAGAAACACTGTTACCATGCTTCTTATGCACAGCCAGATGGGCAACTTCGTGAATGTAAGTGATCAGAAATTGATATTTGTTTAGGTTATGATTTACTGAAACCGAATGGATTTTGGTGCCGGGGTCATACCTGTAATCACCCAGTTTGCTTTGTCTGTCTTTAGTGATCTTAAATCGAAAGGAATAAGTAAGCCAGAGTTCAAAGCAATATTCTACAGCGGGCTCCGGTAAATATTTTTCAAAAGTTTTTCTACCGGAAGCATATTTCTTTTTCAGGGCTTCAATCATACGGGAGCAAAGATAAAAAAAAGAGCCCTGATTAAATCAAGGCTCTAAAGTTTTTATAGAAGTGAGTATAAATTACTCAGCAGACTCTTCAGTCACTTCTTCTTCTACTTCTTCAGTAGCTTCTTCAACTTCTTCACCAGCTTCTTCGCCAGCTTCTTCTACTTCTTCAGTAGCTTCTTCAGCTGCTTCTTCTACGTCTTCAGTAGCTTCTTCTACGTTTTCTTCAACTGCAGACTCTTCTGCAGAAACTTCAGTAGCTGCTTCTTCACCTTCTGAAGATGCATTTCCACCACATGAAACCATTGCAGTCATAAATCCTGCTACTAATAATAAGGCAAATAATTTTTTCATCGTGCAAATAAATTTGGTAATTGAACAAAAATATATTGATGGCAACAAAGATAGTGATAAAATTATTTTTTCCTAAAAAAGATTTTTAAAGGAACACCAGTAAATTCAAACTTTTCACGAATTCTATTTTCTAAGAACCTTTGATAAGGAGCTTTGATGTATTGCGGTAAGTTACAGAAAAACGCGAAAGATGGCGTTTTAGACGGTAATTGTGTGATATATTTGATTTTTATATACTTTCCTTTAGTAGCCGGCGGTGGTGTTTTTTCTATTTCTTTTAGTAAAATATCGTTAATTTTTGATGTAGGAATTTTCCTGTTTTTGTTCTCAAATATTTTGACGGCAAGCTCCATTGCCTGAAAAATACGTTGTTTTTCAGTTACCGAAGTAAATATTATTGGGATATATCTCAAATCTCCGATTCGTTCATAAATTCTATCGGCATATTCTTTTGCCGTATTACTTGACTTATCCTGAACCAGATCCCATTTGTTTATCATGATCATTACCCCTTTTCCATATTTCACTGCTAAAGAAATAATGTTAACATCCTGAGATTCTAATCCACGAGTTGCATCTACCATTACAACGCAAACATCACTGTCTTGTAATGCTTGTATTGATCTCATAACAGAATAGAACTCGATATTCTCTTTGACACGTGATTTTCTTCTAATTCCGGCAGTATCTGTAAGAATGAAATTCTGCCCATACATTTTATAGTGAGTGTCAACAGCATCACGAGTGGTGCCTGCTTCTTCATTAACAATACTCCTTACATTTCCTGTGATAGTATTAAGAAAAGAAGATTTACCAGCGTTGGGACGTCCTAATATTGCTATTCGTGGAATACCTTCATGCGGATTTTCATCCCCCTGCTCTTCAAAATGGCTGATAATATGATCAAGAAGATCTCCAGTACCAGAACCACTATTAGCAGAAATCGGAAAGATCTCATCAGTTATTCCAAGAGCATAAAACTCATTGGCCATCATCTGGTATTCCAGGTTATCGGCTTTATTTGCAACAACAACTACTGGTTTGTTAGTTTCCCTGACTACATTAGCAAACTCTTTATCAAGATCAGTCATGCCGACATGGCTGTCAACCATGAAAACAATAACAGAAGCTTCTTCCATCGCAGTTTTTACCTGTTTCCGGATCTCGCCTTCAAACTGATCTGCAGAACCGGTAACATATCCGCCTGTATCTATAACTGTAAAATATTTATCTGTCCAGTGCCCAAAACCGTAATGACGATCACGCGTAACACCCGGTTGATCATCCATAATGGCCTGCTTTTTTTCGATAAGTCGATTGAACAGAGTCGACTTACCTACATTAGGTCGTCCTACTATTGCAACTATATTTGCCATAAGTATTCTTTATTGATTGTTATATCCGAATTTATTCAATTTATTTTGCTTCTTACGCCAGTCTGGCTCTACACGGACATAAGATTCTAAATATACTTTCTTTCCAAAAAATCTTTCAAGATCTTCTCTTGACTGCATTCCTACTTTTTTGATTGATTCACCATTGTGGCCAATTATAATAGCACGTTGTGTTTTTCGCTCAACGTATATTTCCACATAAATTCTGATGATATCATCATCTTCTTCAAAATCAGTACATACGACTTCAGAACTGTAAGGAACTTCCTTCTTATAATTTAAGAAGATTTTTTCCCTGACTATTTCTTCTACGAAAAAACGCTCAGGCCTGTCTGACATTTCATCCTTAGGATAATATGCAGGGTGTTCGGGAAGCTGTTCTAAAATAGCATCAAATAATAATGCGACATTTTCGCTATTTAATGCAGAAACAGTGAAAAACTTATCTGCCTTAAGATGTTTTTGGAGATGTTCGATTTGTTTTGCTACCTGGTCATCCTTTTTCAGGTCAGTCTTATTAACCACTGCAAAAGTAGGAACATCACTATTATTGATCTTTTCTATTATCTGGTCTGCGTCATCGAGGGTTTCAAATGGGTCAGTAACAAATAATAGAATATCAGCATCTTCCAGGGCAGTATGCACAAAGCCCATCATGCTTTTATGTAATTCGTATTGAGGTTTTAGGATTCCTGGTGTATCTGAGAAGACCACCTGGAAGTCATCTCCATTGAGAAGACCCATGATTCGATGTCGGGTTGTTTGAGCCTTAGAAGTGATGATCGATAATTTTTCTCCGATCAACGCATTCATAAGGGTTGATTTACCTACGTTGGGTTTCCCAATTATATTTACAAAGCCGGCTTTGTGATTAGTTTTTGACATAATTAAAAATTTCTTTGCAAAGGTACTTGATTTTATCAGAATTATACCTACCTTTGTACTCCAATTGAGAAACGAAGGAACAAATTTAGTTCCAACAAAGATACATCGCGGGATGGAGCAGTTGGTAGCTCGTCGGGCTCATAACCCGAAGGTCGCAGGTTCGAGTCCTGCTCCCGCTACTACTAAAGCCGGTCATAAAGATCGGCTTTTTTGTTTAAAATACCGGAAAGTATTAGTCGGGCTCATATCCGTCAGCTGACGGACGCAGGTTCGAGTCCTGCTCCCGCTACTACTAAAGCCGGTCATAAAGATCGGCTTTTTTGTTTAAAATACCGGAAAGTATTAGTCGGGCTCATATCCGTCAGCTGACGGACGCAGGTTCGAGTCCTGCTCCCGCTACTACTAAAGCCGGTCATAAAGATCGGCTTTTTTGTTTAAAATACCGGAAAGTATTAGTCGGGCTCATATCCGTCAGCTGACGGACGCAGGTTCGAGTCCTGCTCCCGCTACTACTAAAGCCGGTCATAAAGATCGGCTTTTTTGTTTCAACCAAACCAGAATAATTTATGTTCACCGTTTATGTATTGTATTCAGAGCAATATGATAAACTATACATTGGCTATACCAGTGATTTGGAAGATAGGATCCTTTCCCATAACCAGAAGGCCACCAAAGGTTATACTGTTAGATATCGACCCTGGAAAGTAATTCACACTGAAGAATTTGATGACAAAGGTTTAGCCTTAAAAAGAGAAAAACAGCTCAAATCAAGTAGAGGAAGAAATTTCATCCGAAAGACATATAATTTACTCAGGTAGCTCGTCGGGCTCATATCCGTCAGCTGACGGACGCAGGTTCGAGTCCTGCTCCCGCTCCCGCTACTACTAAAGCCGGTCATAAAGTTCGGCTTTTTTTGTTTCAACCAAACCAAGATACATTATGTTCACCGTTTATGTATTGTATTCTGAGCAATATGATAAACTTTATATCGGTTTTACTAGTGATTTAGAAGATAGAATTTTACCCTATAGCCTAAAGGTAATTAATGATTTCCACTACAAAATATCAGCCAGGAAAAGTCAATCAACCTGAGCTGGGCAGTGAAAAGATAAAAAAAGCGCACTGAAATACAGTACGCCCATTTAAACAGTCATATGATTATTATTCTTTTATAAATCTCAAATATTCCAGATAATTTCCTTTTTTCAAGGTTAAGATATAAATACCATTGTTTAAACTTTCTAACTGAACTTGGATTTTCCCTGAAGAAACTTCGCTATACTTACGGAACCCAACTGATCTACCGTTTGTCTCAAATATTTCTATTTTCATTGGATTGTTACCTTCCTTGAATCTTTCAGTTAGTTGGATATTCAAAGTTGATTTTACCGGATTTGGATAGAATTTGATGGATTCAGTAATGAAATCCCCCGCAATGACCTCAGCAGTTGAAGTTCCTCCTTTTGTTTTTCCATCGTGAATAGTAATTGATCCGCCACCGAGATAGGTTGAGGCATCAGCATTTTCATCTTTACCAAGTTGGTTGTCGTAGATTAAGTTATCTGACATATCCCAAATCTGCATTCGGAAACGATCACCATCTGCTTTAGTGGTTCCATCAATTGCTGAAAGCATGAATTTGTAGCTTCCGGCTCCGTTAATGGTACCCGTACCTTTATACATCGCTTTTTGACCTGCAATTACTAACCAATCATATTCAGCACTGTGGAAATTCATGTTTCCTGCAGTGAATCTGAATTGAGTATTACCGGTTGGAGTAGTTGCTCCTTTTTGGTATTTGGCCACAAAACCAAAATTAGCTTTTCCTTCAGCAAGTGGGTCAGGTGTGTAATAACCCGGATGTGACCAGATATAACCTCCTCCGGTTACAAAACCTCCATAGGCATCATAAATAACTACATACTGGAACATTTTTGTAGCTTCCAATCCACAGGCGTCTGTAATTGTAAGAGAAACTTCATAAACGCCTGGAGTAGAATAAATATGACTGGCAGTTATGTTATTATCTAATATACTACCAATTGAACTCGATCCATCACCCCATGAAAATTCAGCAGCTGATAAGTTGTCATCAGTAAAGGTAGCTGATGCATTCATTTGGGTTTCTAATGGGTTGGGATTAATTGGAAGTGATAAACTATTTATTACCGGATTATCATTAATTATTGTAACAATAGCCTGACCTTTAGCTGTATTTCCATTAACATCTGTCACTGCGAGATTAATAATATTCTCTCCAATATCAGCACAGGTGAAATTCTCCTTGCTTTGAAATAAAGCAATGCCACAAGCATCTGTTGTACCATTATCTAGATGAATAGCTTCCAAATAAGCATTTCCTGTTGCATCAAGATTAAGGGTGATGTTTTTAGTGATTACAGTGGGAGGAATATTATCAACTACGGTCACAATAGCAGGAGCTGAGGCAGTGTTTCCACTGTTGTCAGTTGCTGTTAGAATTACCGTATTTGGTCCAATATTACTACAATCGAAATTGCTAATATCAATTTCAAGTACAGCAATACCTCCTGGGTCTGATGTGCCATCATCAATATCTTGAGCTGTTATTGAAGCATTGCCTTCCACATCAAGCTCGACCGTAATGTCCTTGGTCTTGACAAAAGGAGGGGTATTATCAACTATATTTTCTTTAAGTTGTATAGTCCAATAGTCATCTTGGTTATATCCCTGAAATGATTTATCTCCTCCACTATTTTTAAAAGCAAATGACCTTGTTGAAACTACGATATTACCATATTGGTCTGAAGTAATTCCTTTATCAAAATTTGTAGGGGTTTCTTTGCTTGGTCCTCCAACGGTTTTATCCCAAATGATATTTCCAGATTGATCAATTTTTAGTAACCATAAATCAATACCACCTCTTAAGGACTCTGTTTTGTCGCCGGATATACCAGAACTTGAATATCCTTTAATTAATAAGTTGTTGTCCGATGAAACTATAATATCTGAAGCAAATTCTTCAGTTATCCCACCATAGAGTTTTTGCATTTTGGAATTACCATTCGAGCCATCAAGTTGGATCATCCAAAGATCCCATTTTCGAGCATTTTCGACGGTCTTATCATAACCAATTGTACCAATTCCAGCGCTAAGCAAGTATATATCTCCATTTAATTCTGCAATAGAGGAATTATAATTGAAATTATTAAGTGATTGAATAGTGTTTTCCCATAAAACATTTCCTTTAAAATCTAAACGGACTACCCAGTCATCGTAACCATTAATGGCAGGTTCACTTTTATCGCTACTAGCTGAGGAGAATGAACTACCAGTAATCGTACACCCTCCGGTTGCATTTCCAATGATTTTAGAGACATAATCGTGATCATTTCCGCCTATTGTCCGATCCCATATTTTTTTCCCATAAGGGTCTATTTTAATAATCCAGTAATCATAACCTCCTTTTGGTTTTTCAGATTTATCACCCTCTATGCTTGATTGGGAATAACCGGCAAGAAAATAGTTGCCATCTGCAGATTCCACTATTGATGTTCCGAAATCAGCTTTTCTTCCACCATAAGATTTTTGCCAGATAATATTTCCATCATTGTCAATTCGAATTAGCCAATAATCATATGAGCCTTGATTTGGAGCTGTTTTATTTCCGGTATTGCTTTTTGATATACTGTATCCAAACAATAGTGCACCTCCTGATGGAATTGCTATTGCATCTGTTAATTGATCTTGCCTGTTGCCGCCATAGCTTTTATCCCATAGTTTATTGCCGTTTTTATCACGTTTAACAACCCATCCATCAGTATATGTTTTATCATATTTTTTACTTGTTTTATTCCCTCCATTTAAAATGAAATTATTAACCCAGCCAACTATTAAATAGGATGAATCGGCTAATTGAATTACCTGGTAGGGAATTTCATTTCTACTGGCTCCATCTACTTTCTCCCAGTTGATGGTTGGTTGTTGTGCAACTCCAAAAAGAGGGAGAAAAATTATAATTATCATCATTAAATTTTTCATAGCTTAATGGTTTTCGATATAACTATCAACTAATGTAACCGTGGTCCCGGGAACATAGGGTAGTGGTCCCATGGGTGAGTAATGTGGCATTCTTGTACAATCATAGACTGATTCATCACCGGATTCAAATGTAAAATTGAAATTTCCTTCGTGACTTTCAATACCATCACTGACATCGATGAATACTGTTACCATTGTGATTTCCGGTAATCTTCTTATTAGTTTTAATGCTACTGATGAATTGATGTTTTCCCCCAAGATAACTTCATCTCCGCAAGAAAGCGGAGCAAAGTAAACTGATATCGAATCATTATCTTCCAGAATTTGCCAGTTGATAGTTTCCTGGGCTTCCAGATGTATCGAAATACCAGATAATAGGATTATTATAAGGTAAATTTGGTTCCATAAATTTGTCATGATAGTATTTTTTATGGTTAATTGTATCCTGTGTCCCGATAATCTTACTTCCTGTTCATTATTATTGGCTGGACAAAGGAAGTTTAAGTTGATCAATGACTGATAAATACAGAATTGTAGTTTTACAATCCGGATATTCATGGTAAGATATTATCTGACTGTATTTACCAGATATTGAAATGAAAGAAGTGCTTAAACTAAATTAAATCTTGATGAATTAAACTTTCGTAGTTTCCCCCCCTAATCGTTCTCTCAGAAAGATTTAACCCAGAATGGGTTGTTGTAAGTAGCTCATCTGTCTTATAATTTTTATCCCTGATAATTGGAAAGTTGTCGTTTAGCAAGGAAAGAAATTATAAAGGACAGTTCCCTTATAATATTGATATAGTTGAAAATCTCGGGTATCGATTTCTTTATTTTTGATAAACTATATCTATGCAAATTTAGCAATTTTTCAAGAATTAATGAATTTATATTAAGTAAAATAATGGATTGAATATTAAATAATAATTGATTTTTTTGATTATTTATCCCGGGGTTGAAGGATTAAAGTAAAATTGTAAATTTATAATAGGACTATCCTTTTAAACTGTCAACTTATTTTAGGACGATACAGTCCTCCTCTGGTGCGCGTTGCTTTTTTAGCAAACACGTTCTGTCCATGCTTTTTTATTAGCAGAAAAAATGGTTGATTTTGATTAAGTGATTATCTGGTTTAAAGGGATTTATAAAAAGCCATCAATGTAAACTGAGTAGATTAGAGGTAATCAAAAGGTTTTTCCGATTGCAATTCCTGGTAAGGGAAATATATCTACCCATTCATCGTGAGGGTAAATTTCATCTTTTTCAAACTGCATAATTAAAACTATTTCGGCTCTGAATATAAAACCACCTGGCTTAACAAGTCTGTATCCCAGGTGAGGACTGAATTTACCCCAGGATCTTCTTTGAGGTGTAAAAAATGTTCCAAACTCAAGGTTGTGTTTAGGGCCACCAACAAGAAATGATGGTTTCAGGAATATAATGAGCGGATATTCTCCATAGCCACTATAACCCAGGCCTAAGCCAATACCGGCGCCAGCAGAAAATTGAACAGTTTTATTCAGTCTGTATAGCCTTTCATACACGCCATATAAATAGAGGACATTAAATTCACCATATATAGCATGTCGTGGAGCTTTCTGAAATATACTGTCTGGTACTATTATGTTGTTATAATGAGTTTTTGATTGATTAATTGAATCCTGGTTAAGTTGAGAATAACTTATAAACGATAATAAAAACCCTATTATAAATACCAGGACTTTCATTGTTCTTGAATTGTAATTTAAGTTACTAAGTACTTGAACCTTTTGCTGTGACAGGTGTCACCCTGGGTTATAATAAGGGTTAAAAATATTTCACTAAATAATCTCATCCCATTATTTCAAATATTAATCATTATACATCTGACCACCCTGCCCAATCAGCCCTCCAGCTCATAATTACCCCTCTCCCTTCACCAATAATTCACACATCAATTATTTTTCCGGTAAATTTCCGTTAACGTTAACGGTTTTAAAAAATATTTTATATATTTAAGTGAAGTTTGGAATAAAATACACTTAAAAGTTATGGCTACAGAATATGAAGTACGATATGCTTCCGGTCCGGAGGCGGTAAAAAAATATGATACTGAACAGATCAGAAAGGAGTTTTTAGTAGACTCCATCATGCAGCCAGATAAGATTTGCCTGGTTTACACTCACTATGATAGATATATCGCAGGATCTGCTGTTCCGGTCAAAAAAGATTTAACATTAGAAACTATCGATCCACTTAAAGCTGAACATTTTCTCGACAGAAGAGAAATGGGCGTGATCAATGTCGGGGGTAGTGGAACTGTCTCTGTTGATGGTGAAGATTTCGAATTAGGTTTTAAAGAAGCACTATATATAGGTAAAGGGGCTAAAGATGTAAAATTCTCTAGCGCGGATTCTAATAAACCCGCTAAGTTTTATATCAACTCAGCTCCGGCTCACCAATCATATCCAAATAAAAAAGTAACTAAAGATGATGCGAACAAACTTGAACTTGGTTCGCTGGAATCGTCTAATGCCAGAACGGTAAATCAAATGCTGGTTTCAGGTATCGTTGATACGTGTCAGCTGCAAATGGGCATGACTGAGTTGAAGACAGGAAGTATCTGGAATACTGTCCCTTCTCACGTTCACGATCGTCGTATGGAGGTTTACTTCTATTTTGACCTTCCTGAAGATCAGGCAGTGAGTCATTTTATGGGACAGACTGATGAGACGCGTCATATCTGGATGCACAATGAGCAGGCTGTAATATCTCCACCCTGGTCAATTCACGCGGGTGCCGGAACCTCAAATTATACGTTCATCTGGGGAATGGCCGGTGAAAACCTTGATTATGGTGATATGGATGTTTGTCCAATAAATGAAATGAAATAATATGAATTTATTTGATCTCAAAGGAAAAACAGCGCTGGTTACCGGGGCAACTCACGGTTTAGGTATGGCGATGGCAATGGGGCTCGGGAAAGCTGGTGCCACTGTAGTTATCAATGGCCATTCCTCACAGGAGAAAATCGATAAGGCAATAGAAGAATATAAAAAGGAAGGCATAGATGCCAAAGGCTATCTTTTTGATGTCACCAAAGAAAATCAGGTTATTGAATATATCGGGAAGATTGAAAAGGAAGTAGGTCCAATCGATATTCTGGTAAATAATGCGGGTATTATTAAAAGAACGCCGCTTGCAGAAATGGAAGTTTCCGAATTTGAAGATGTGATCAAGGTTGACCTTGTCAGTCCGTTTATTGTATCCAAAGCAGTTATTAAGGGCATGATCTCAAGGGGTTCTGGTAAGATCATTAATATCTGCTCCATGATGACTGAATTAGGTCGAAATACGGTTGGTGCCTATGCAGCCGCGAAAGGTGGATTAAAAATGCTTACAAAAAATATGGCCACTGAATGGGCAAAACATAATATTCAGGTCAATGGTATCGGCCCGGGATATTTTGCTACGAGTCAGACTGCCCCGATCAGGGAAGATGGTCATCCATTCAATGATTTTATTGTTAATCGTACTCCTGCTGGTAAGTGGGGTGACCCTGCAGATCTTGAGGGTACAGCTGTCTTCCTGTCATCTAAGGCAAGTGATTTCGTCAATGGACAGATTATTTATGTCGATGGTGGAATATTGGCTACCATAGGAAAACCAGCGAATGAAAACTAATGAAACTGAATAGATACATTTTGCCTTTTATTCTTCTGCTACTTTTTTGTTTCACGGGAAAGGCTCAACAATTAGCATTTCCGGATGCAGAGGGTTTCGGGAAATTCACTACAGGAGGTAGAGGAGGAAAAGTATATGTAGTCTCAAATTTGAATGACTCAGGTCCGGGTAGTCTTCGAGAAGCGATTGAGCAGGAAGAACCCCGGATTATTGTGTTTTCAACATCGGGAAACATCGATCTTAAATCAAATCTGACCATTAAAAATGGCAATGTGACTATTGCCGGCCATTCAGCTCCCGGTGATGGTATTTGCATAAAAAATTATCCATTGCAGATTCGTGCAAGCAATGTAATTGTTCGCTATATGCGATTCAGGCTAGGTGATAAAGGTGATGTTCAGGAAGATGCGATCAACGGTCGTTTTCTTAACAATGTCATTATAGATCATTGCTCTATGAGCTGGTCGATTGACGAATGTGCTTCTTTTATTCTAACTCAGATTTTACCATGCAATGGTGTATTATTTCAGAAAGCCTGAATAATTCCAAGCATGAAAAAGGACCACACGGTTATGGCGCGATCTGGGGTGGAAATGGAGCTACTTTTCACCATAATCTAATCGCGCATCATAATAGCAGAAGCCCCAGGTTTAGTGGTTCTTCTTCAACAAAAAATGAAGAAAATGAGCTAACGGATTTTAGAAATAATGTGATCTATAACTGGGGAAGTAATAGCATTTATGGTGGTGAAGAAGGGCGGTACAACATGGTGGCAAATTATTTTAAACCGGGCCCTGCAACAAAAAAATCTACAAAACACAGAATTGTAAATCCCAGTAAGCCTTACGGTCAGTTTTATGTTTCTGAAAATTATGTCTTTGGAAATGATAAGGTTTCCTCAGATAATTGGGCAGGGGGAGTTCAGTGCGATGATCCTGAGGCAGTAAAGGTTAATGATCCTTTTGAAGCAATAAATCTAACTTCTCAACACACGGCAAAAGAAGCCTATCGAGCGGTGTTAAGTAGAAGCGGAGCAAGTTTGCAACGAGACCAGGTTGATGAACGAATCATTCAAAATATAAAAGAAGGTACTGCGACAGTTGGTAATGGCATTATTGACTCCCAGGAAGAAGTAGGAGGCTGGCCTCAATTGCATGCTGCACCTTATCCCACAGATTCTGATGGGGATGGTATGCCTGATCAGTGGGAAAAAGATAATAAACTCGATCCGAATCAATATGATGCCAATGGGAATGACCTGCATGAGCATTATGATAACATCGAAGTGTATCTGCAATCATTACTGGTAACTTCCGCTGATGAGTTTGATTATATCGTCTCAAAAGATGGAAAAGGAGATTTTAATACGGTACAGGCTGCAATTGATGCCGTTCCGGATATGAGGAAAGAAACGACACGTATTTTGATTAAAAATGGTGTTTACAAAGAGAAATTAGTTCTCCCGGCTTCTAAAACTAATGTTACTTTTATTGGAGAGAATCCTGAAAAGACAATAATCACATTTGATGACTATGCTTCAAAGAAAAATGAATTTGGAGAAGAGATAGGAACTTCCGGATCGTCCGGGTTTTATGTTTTCGGAAATGGCTTTACTGCTCAGAACATTACTTTTTCCAATACTGCTGGTCCTGTAGGTCAGGCAGTCGCTGTCAGAGTCGATGGCGATAAAGTTATTTTTGAGAACTGCCGTTTTCTGGGGTTTCAGGATACCCTTTATCCACATGGTGATCGAAGCAGGCAATATTATAAGAACTGTTATATCGAAGGTACTACTGATTTTATATTTGGCTGGAGTACTGCTGTTTTCGAAAATTGTGAAATTTTCTCCAAGGAAGGAGGGCATTATATAACCGCTGCTTCAACTAAAGAAGAAACGGACTATGGCTTTGTGTTTTTAAACTGTAAACTCACCGGTAATGCTCCGGAAAATTCGGTTTACCTGGGGCGTCCCTGGAGAGATTATGCTCAGACGGTATTTATAAACTGCGAATTGGGCAGGCACATCAAACCCGAAGGATGGCATAACTGGAGTAAGCCTGAAGCTGAAAAAACAGCTTTTTATGCAGAATACAATTCATCAGGTCCCGGGGCTAACAAATCAGAACGAGTTAAGTGGTCTCATCAATTAAGTAGCAAAGAGGCATCTCAATACTCATTAACAGAAGTATTTGACGGGTGGGGCCCAAATGAGAGATTAGAAAAATTACCAAGATGATTTTATGAGATCGATTCCTTTCTACATATTATTACTTGCTGTTTTTTGCCTGGGTTATTCCTTGTCAGCTCAAAATGTATCCGACGTTTGGGTTGCTGACCTGGGAAACGGTAAATATAAAAACCCCATTCTTCATGCAGATTATTCAGATCCTGATATCTGTAAAGTCGGCGATGATTTTTATATGACCTCATCAAGTTTTAATGCAGTACCGGGTTTACCGATTTTACATTCCAAAGATCTGGTAAACTGGAAATTGATTGGATATGCTTTGGATGAATTAACTCCTGAGGATCATTTTTCAAAACCTCAACATGGCAATGGCGTGTGGGCACCGTCTATAAGATATCATAATGGAGAGTTTTATATTTATTATGGAGATCCGGATTTTGGTATCTACATGGTAAAAACAAAAGATCCTGCGGGTTCGTGGGAAGATCCGGTATTAGTTCAAAAAGGTAAAGGACTGATTGATCCTTGTCCATTATGGGATAAAGATGGTAAGGCATATTTAGTACATGCTTTTGCCGGGAGTCGTGCCGGTATTAAAAGTGTGCTGGTTGTAAGAAGAATGAGTCCGGATGGAACACATTTATTAGATGAAGGAAGTATTGTATTCGACGGCCATGGCGATCATCCAACTATAGAAGGCCCTAAATTTTATAAGCGAAACGGGTATTACTACATTTTTGCACCTGCAGGCGGAGTGCCAACAGGCTGGCAAACAATCTTGAGATCGAAAAATGTCTTTGGTCCCTATGAGGATAAAATAGTTTTAGAACAGGGAGAAACTGAAATTAATGGCCCACACCAGGGAGGTTGGGTTGAACTTGAATCAGGTGAATCATGGTTTGTGCATTTTCAGGATAAGGAAGCTTACGGAAGAATCGTTCACTTACAACCAATGAAATGGAAAAATGACTGGCCGGTAATAGGTATTGATAAAGATGGTGATGGCAAAGGATGGCCGGTAATGATTCATAAAAAGCCAGATGTCAAAGGTGATCATAAAATAGTTACTCCCGAAGATTCAGATGAATTCAACAGTATTTCGTTAGCCAATCAATGGCAATGGCATGCCAACCCGAAAGCTTCGTGGGCATTTACAAATGCAGCAGCGGGTAAGTTAAGGTTATATACCGTTCAGTCACCAGACAAAAGTGATAATCTATGGAATGTACCGAACCTGTTGCTCCAGAAGTTTCCAGCCGAAGAATTTACTGTGACGACTAAATTATCATTCTCCTTTAATGACGAGATAACCAATGAAAAAATCGGTTTGGTAATTATGGGTGAAGATTATGCTCATTTGAATTTAACCAGTAAGTCAGATGGTGTTTATCTTTCTTATGGTGAAAGACAAAATGCTCGAACCGGGGGTGAAGAAATAACTAAAAACATCACCAAGTTAAATACTGATGAAATTTACTTACGAGTAACGGTGATAGATGGTGGTAAATGTCAATTTAGCTATAGCAAAAACGGTAAAAAATTCATAGATATCGATGAAGTTTTTACAGCAAGACCCGGAAGATGGATCGGGGCTAAAGTTGGCCTTTTTGCAATCCGAAATCAACGAATAAATGATTCGGGATATGCTGATTTTGAGTGGTTTAGGTTTGAGCCGGTAGATAAAGAACAAGAATATTAATTCCAATAACATGAAAAAGATAAACGTAAAAAATTACTATTTTCTAATTCTGACCATTTTAGGTCTCGTATTTTATGGTTGTGGAGGAAGATCCTCTGAGCAGGTTGCAGAAGGAAACATGGCTAATAAAACAGAAAATAATTCTGACATTTATTCTGGTGTTGAATTTGATATGCCAAAAGTTAATGAGCCCGAATTTCCAGATAATTCTGTTAGCGTAGTTGATTTTGGTGCGAAAGGTGATGGGATCTTTGATAATTCTGAAGCCTTTAAAAAAGCAATTGATGCAGTTGTCGAAAAAGGAGGAGGGAAAGTAATTGTTCCGAGAGGTATCTGGATGACCGGACCGATTAGATTTCAGAGTAATGTGAACTTGCATGTTAATGAGGGTGCATTGATCAGGTTTAGTGAGGATAAATCTAAATATCCTTTAATTGAAACAAGTTTTGAAGGATTAGAAACTTATAGATGTTTATCACCAATATATGGTAAGAACCTTGAAAACATTGCTATTACAGGGAAAGGAATAATTGATGGATCAGGAGATGCCTGGAGACCGGTAAAGAAAAGTAAAATGGCCTCTTCAGCATGGAAAAGGCTCGTTAAAAGTGGAGGTGTATTAAGTGAAGATGGTAGAACCTGGTATCCTTCTAAAGAATATGAGCAGGCTAATAAATTAACTGACAATTTTAATGTACCTCCTTTTGAGACAAAAGAGGAATTTCTTGCGGTAAAAGATTTTTTGCGTCCGGTAATGGTAAGTTTTGTTAACTGTAAAAAAGTTTTACTGGATGGCCCCACCTTTCAAAATTCACCAGCCTGGAATCTTCATCCTCTGATGTGTGAGGATGTTACTATCAGGAATTTAACTGTTAGAAACCCCTGGTATTCTCAAAATGGTGATGGCCTTGATCTGGAATCATGTAAAAATGTTGTCATTCATAATAATTCATTTGATGTAGGGGATGACGCGATCTGTTTTAAGTCAGGTAAAAACGAGGACGGAAGAAAACGAGGAATGCCTACAGAAAACGTAATTGTAACAAATAACGTGGTGTATCACGGACACGGTGGATTTGTTGTCGGAAGTGAAATGTCTGGAGGAGTCAAAAATGTTAAAGTGTCAAATTGCACATTCATTGGAACAGATGTAGGACTGAGATTTAAGAGTACACGTGGTAGAGGTGGAGTAGTTGAAAATATCTATATATCGGATATTCATATGATAGATATTCCTACTGAAGCGATTCGATTTAATATGTTCTATGAAGGTCAGTCGCCAATACTTGAAGAAGATCAGGATCCTGTAGAAAGTGATTCAGATTTAGAACCTGTTACTGAGGAAACTCCTTCATTCAGAAATATTCATATGAAAAATATTTGGGTGACCAGCTCGGAGACCGGTGCTTTTTTTCAAGGCTTACCGGAAATGAAGCTTGAGAATGTATCTCTTGAAAATGCTATTCTTGAAGCTGAAAACGGTGTGACAATGATCGATGCCGATAATATCAAGCTTAAAAATGTTAAAGTGATTCAGGAAAAAGGAAAGGCTTTGACAATTTTCAATAGTTCGAATGTGGCTTTAGATCAATTTTCAGGAAATCCTGACGATAATAAAGTAGTTAGAATTTTAGGGTCTGGTTCTTCCAATATCAATTTAAAAGATAGTGGGCTATCTGCTGATCAATTAGCAAAAGGCAGCAATGTAAGTGAAGAAGCGATTCAATTAAATTAATCATTGGCATGAAAGGAGTGTTGGTTTTATTCTTTTTTATGGCAGCATTTTTAAACAGGGTGAAGATAATGTTATGATCTATATGGTTGGAGATTCGACCATGTCGGATAAGCCTTTTGGTACAGGAAATCCTGAAAAAGGCTGGGGCAGGTTTTTCCGTTGTATTTTGATCAACGGGTAAGTATAGAAAATCATGCTGTTAATGGAAGAAGCACTAAAAGCTTTATCGATCAGGGCAGGTGGGATACAGTTTTGGGAAAGCTTGAGGAGGGAGATTATGTGTTTATCCAATTTGGTCACAATGATGAAAAAATAAAGGATCCTTCAAGATATACGGAGCCCAATTCATCCTATAAAGCAAACCTTAAAAAGTTTGTCAACGAGACCAGAGAAAAAGGAGGAATACCCATTTTAGCTACTTCAATAGTTAGAAGAAAGTTTGATGAAAATGGAAAACTAATAGAAACACATGGTGAATATCCTGAAGCTATGAGAGAGGTAGCAAAAGATTTAAAAGTAACCCTGCTTGACCTGAATGTGGAAACCAGAAAACTGTTGAAAGATTACGGTCCTGAAAATTCAAAAAGGTTGTTTTTGCATATAGAAAAGGGTGAATATGAATCTATACCGGAAGGCCAAATCGATAATACACATTTATCTCCTTATGGAGCCTTTCGTGTTGCAGATCTTGCGGTTGCAGAAATAAGAAAAAAGGTTCCTGAATTGACTAAATATTTAAAAGACTGACATGGGATTTTTGAAGAAACAGATTAGCCTGATTTTTCTGGGATTGATATTAGCTTCTTTTGCACTACAAGAAGAGGTGACAACAATTTTTTTGATTGGTGATTCTACCATGACTGACTATAGCGATAATTATGACTCCGGTAAAACTTATAAGGAATCGAGATACCCGATGACCGGTTGGGGTCAGGCTTTTGATGAGTTTATGGTTGAAGATAGTATTGAGTTGATATCAAATTTAATAAATGGAAATAGGGTAGAAATAGAAAATCGAGCCAGGGGTGGTCGAAGCACCCGGACTTTTTTCCAGGAAGCAAGGTGGAGGAAAGTTTATGAAGATTTAAAAGAAGATGATATCGTCATTATGCAATTTGGTCATAATGATGCGGCAGTAAAAAAGACTGAGAGATATGTAAATATCGAAGGTTACAAAGAGTTTTTAAGACTTTATATTTCTCAAACGCTTCAAAAAGGAGCACTTCCAATTGTTTTGACTCCTGTTTGCAGGAACTATCCATGGGAAAACGGACATCTCCAAAACGTACATGATGATTATCCCGATGCAGCTAAAGAAGTTGCCGCTGAATTTGATGTTCCGTTGATCGATCTAAATAAGGTTTCGATGGAATATTTCAGTAAAAAGGGAAGAGACTATGTTACTGAAAATTATTTTATGAATATACCCGAAGGGAAGTATGAAGCATATCCTGAAGGATTATCAGATAACACGCATTTTCAACCCGAGGGAGCTAGAGCAGTTGCCCAATTAGTATTCAGGGAATTAAAAAAACTGAACAATTCAATATCACCAAAATGAAAAATAATTTGTTCTTCGTGATATTTATTTTTTGCCTGGTGAGCAATACATCCGTAGCGCAGATTGATTATTTTATTACAGTTTCAGCAGATGGAACAGGTGATTACCTGAGTTTACAATCTGCAATCGATCATACCAAAGCATTTCCCGATGATCGAATCACAATTTTTTTAAAGAAAGGTGTTTACCATGAAAAAATCAAGGTTTATTCCTGGAATACACACTTAACGATTAAGGGTGAGGATAAAGAAAATACAATTATCATTTTTGAAGATCATTTTGATAAAATCGATAAAGGAAGAAACAGTACATTTCATACCCCGACATTATCAGTTGAAGCAAATGATTGTCGTTTAGAAAATCTGACAATAATTAATGAAGCCGGCCTGGTTGGACAAGCTATTGCTTTAGCTGTAACTGCTGATCGAGTAGTAATAAAAAATTGTGTAATCAAAGGACATCAGGATACACTTTATTGTGCGGGTGAAGGTTTTAGACAATATTTTTATAATTGTACAATAGAAGGAACGACGGATTTTATTTTTGGTGAGGCCACCGCTGTATTTGAAAGGTCTACAATAAGGTGCCTTGCAAATTCTTATATTACTGCTGCTTCTACTCCTGAAGATCAGAAATTTGGATTCGTTTTTTTAAATTGTGATATAACTGCAATTGAAGAAGTATCAAATGTTTTTCTTGGCAGACCCTGGCGTCCTTATGCAAAAACAGTTTTTATAAATTGTGATCTTGGTTCATTTATCAATCCTAAAGGATGGCATGATTGGTCAAAATCAAAAGCTCGACAAACTACATTTTATGCGGAACATGGAAATACCGGGCCGGGTTCAAATATGGAAAAAAGAGTGGGCTGGGTTTATAAATTGACAAAAAAGAAGTTGAAAAATATACTATCGAAAACATTTTTCTTGAAGAAGGACAGGGTCCCAAATGGTATGGAAAGAATAATTAAGCTATTTGTCTTTCAAATTCTTCTTTACCTATCATGTTTTTCAATTCATTCGCAACAATATAATTTTCAAAGAGATACTTCTTATACAATTAATTCAGCATTTAAAAAGATTAAAAAGGACTATCCTGAGGTTACGAAAGTTACCGCATCAAACCCGAAAACAATCATTGTTAAAAAAGATCTTATTTATACTTCTGATCCACGACCAATATCTCTCGACTTGTATTCACCAATTGATCTGAATGATAATTATGCACCGGCAATTTTGATGATATTTGGAGGGGGATGGAAATCCGGGCAAAAAGAAAATCTCGAACCCATGGCGCAAAAATTGGCTGAGGCAGGCTTTGTATCAATAGTTGCAGATTACAGACTCAGTCCTGAAGCTAAGTTTCCGGCTGCTGTTTATGATTTGAAAAATGCAATTCGCTGGATTAAAAAGGAAGCTGAATATTTAAAAATAGACACAAATAAAATTGCTGTTTTAGGGTGTTCCGCCGGGGCGCAGCTGGCTACTTTATTAGGAGTGATTGCAGATAATTCAGAATTGGATGAAAACTTAACCGCTGGAGACCCTTCGACAAAAGTAAATGCTATAATTAATATCGATGGAATTGTTGCATTTATTCACCCTGAATCCAAAGAAGGAAAAGTAGCTGCTGAATGGTTAGGAGGTGATCAATCAAATGCAATTGACAACTGGGAATTAGCATCACCATTGACCCACGTAGATAGAAACTCTCCACCGATACTTTTTATCAATAGTTCTAGGCCCAGGTTTCATGCCGGGCGTGATGATATGATCAAAATCTTAAATCAGTCCGGGATTTATTATAAGGTTCACACTTTTAAAAATTCACCTCATTCATTCTGGCATGTCAATCCCTGGTTTACTCCTACTGTTGAACTAGTAATCAATTTTCTTAGGGAAATTTTTTAAAAATTAGTCCACAAAAATCCCTATTTTAATAGAAAGTAAAAGTTTTGGAGCAGGTCCTTACTAACATAGGTTGTTAAGTTCATAATTCAGTTACTTTTTTAACAGATATATCTAATAAAACAAGTCGATTGGCTATTTAAAAAGCTGTAAATCAGCTATTTAAAAAAAATGATAAGTGTATGTTAAAAATTGAATACTGATTTCGAAAACGATTGCAGATATTTCAGTAATCAAATAATTCACAAGTGATCGATGAGTGTTTGATTATTAAAAATGTCTAACCCAACTAAAGTATTATCATGAAAATAAAACTACAGAATTCGGGCTTTGCTCTGTTGAGTAGAAAGCTAATTTTGGGAGTGTTTGCACTAATATTATTAAGTGCAACAGCCTACTCCCAGGAGAGAGAGATCTCAGGTCAGGTTACCGATCCGGAGGGTTTCGGTCTTCCTGGGGCATCAGTCCTTATAGAAGGGACGAATAACGGTACTGTAACCGATGCTGATGGGAATTATTCACTTAATGTACCACTTGATGCCGAGAATTTGGTTTTCAGTTTTATCGGATATCAAAGTAAGACCATTTCTATAAATGGAAGATCAACAATTGATGTTAATCTTGAAGAAGATATTGCAGCACTTGATGAGATAGTAGTAGTTGGATACGGTACTCAAAAGCGTAAGGATGTTACCGGAGCAATTACCGGAATTGATGAACAAGTTCTTCAGGAAAGAGGAACCACCAGTCCTGCACAAGCATTACAAGGTAGTGTTGCTGGTGTACAGGTAAGTAACTCTACAGGTAGAGTAGGAGATGGATTCCAGATCGATATTCGTGGTCAGGGAACCTTGGATGGGGATGTTTCACCCCTATTTGTTGTTGACGGAGCGATTGTTGATAATATAGATTTTCTTAATCCTCAGGATATTGCGAGTATGGACATCTTAAAAGATGCTTCCTCCGCAGCTATTTATGGTTCTCGAGGTTCAAATGGTGTTGTCATTATTCAAACCAAAGGAGGGAAAAATATCCCATCAGGAACGACAGTTTCTTTTGATGCCTTTTATGGATTCAAAGATCCCGCAAGACTACCGGAAATGATGAGTTATGAAAAATGGCGTTATTATCATATGTCAGCTTATCTTGCTACCACAAGTGATCTTGAAGATTTAACTCCTGAAGAATATTATGATAGAGTTGCCTCTGAAGGTTCTAATGCTGTATTACGTACTCGATTTGAAAATCTTGATGGTTTTGATTGGTATGACGCAGTTCTTCAACAAGGTCAGCAGTCTAATTACAATCTTGCAATTTCTCACAGAAACGGAAAGTCAGCTTACTCTGTTGGTATTGGTTATCAAAATGAAACTGGGAATATTCAAAATGAGGGCTTAGATAAATTTACGCTACGATCAAGTATTGACCAGCAGATGAGTGATAAGTTAAAGCTTGGTTCTAATCTGACAGTCTCTTTAAATGAACTTGAGCGAGGTAATGCAACTGCCATGAGAGATGCTTTTCGTTTAAACCCATTTTTAAGTCCATGGGCAATAGATGAAAATTACAATGAGATCGTTGGGGAGTTATTCCCACAACCTGGAAAGTTGACAGATCCTGTTACCGGTGATTTTGTGATTAATAAGACAAGTACATGGAACCCTCTTATAGAAATCAATAATACCAGTGATGAACAACGTCAATGGAATGTACTAGGTAATTTATACCTTAATTACGATATTTTAGATTATTTGAGTTTTAGAACTCAATTTTCTGCCAGCCTTCAATCCTATAGAAGAGGATATTTTTCTGGAGCGTTAACTGAAGATGGAGCTAGTAATGGAGGTTTACCATTATCAGGAATGGATAACTTTCAGAATTTTAATTACAGTTGGGATAATCAGTTAAATTTCAATAAAGATTTTGGTGACCATTCTATTAATGCAATGGCTCTTCAAAGTGTTTTTGTAGATAGAACTGAGACCTCTTCCTTGTCTTCCAGATTTCAGCCTTTTGAAACTGATTATTACAATATCGGATCAGGATTGCCTTCAACATATAATGTGGGTAGCTACTTTGAACAAAGCCAGTTATTATCTTATGCTCTGAGAGTAAATTATGGTTATAAGGATAAGTATTTGTTAACAGTTACTAATCGTTGGGATGGCTCTTCCCGATTAGGAGTAGGAAATGAATGGGAGTCTTTTCCATCAGCTGCAGTGGCATGGAGAATGAGTAATGAAGATTTCATTCGCGACTTAAATTCAATTTCTGATTTGAAATTGAGAGTTAGTTATGGTTCCACAGGTAATTATAATGTAGATCCATATTCTTCAATCAATAGACTGGATCAGCAAACATTTTACAATTTTGGAGGTACCATTGCTAATGGTTGGATCCCTGGTTCTTTAGCAAACAAAAATTTAACATGGGAAAGAACCAATGAGATCAATATTGGATTGGATTATAGTTTATTTAATTACCGTGTTAATGGTTCAATTGATTATTACAATAGATTGTCTAAGGATGTATTGTTAACTCAGACTCTTCCATATGAAACTGGTTACAGTGAAATCAGAGCAAATTCTGCTGAGATTAGAAATTCAGGTGTTGAAATAATGTTAAGAACAGTGAACGTTGAAACGGATAAAATCCGATGGGAAACCACTTTGACTTTTACTAAGAACACTAATACTCTGGAATCTATTTATGGACAGTCAGAAGTGCCTGATATAGGTAATGGATGGTTTCCTGGTGAACCAGTAGATGTACATTATAATTATGTTTTTGATGGTATCTGGCAGGCAAATGAAACAGATGAAGCAGAGTCATATAATCAAACAGAAGGTCAGGCTAAAGTACAGGACCTCAATAATGATGGTAGAATTACTGCCAATGGTGATCGTAAAATCTTAGGTTCTATATTTCCTGATTGGAATGGAGGATTGATATCCAGGCTGAACGTATTAAATTTTGATTTCACATTTACAATCACTGCTGTTCAAGGTGTTTTAGCTTATAGTAATTTCCATGAGAATTTCACAAATACTCGGGATAGAGGTCGTCAAAAACTTGATATTGACTGGTATGTACCAGAAAATAATGTAGGTGTTCCGTCCCAGGCTTCAAATAACTATCCACAACCAAGAAACATGGGTACTTACTGGAGAAATGATGGGGTAGGATATTACAGGGATGCTTCTTATGTGAAAGTGAATAATATATCATTGGGTTATTCCCTGCCACAATCTGCTTTAGATAGAATGGGTGTAAAAAATTTACGGGTTTACGTGAATGTCTTAAATCCATTTGTATTTACTGAATATGAAGGATGGGATCCTGAATGGGCAGATGCCTCATTAAATGTAGGTCGGGTTGGAAGCGTTACAACTCAATTAGGACTTAGTCTTAAATTTTAATCCGAAAAATCATGAAAAAATTATTCATACTTACAATAATAGCAACATTGTCATTCACATCATGTGAAGACTACCTGGAAGAAGAGAACAAATCCAATGTGACAGCTGAAGAGTTTTATGTCACTGAGGAAGGATATGAAGCATTAATAAATGCAAATTATGCCTTGTTAAGAGAAATTTATGGACAAGATCCATGGCTATTTATGTCCGGTACCGACTTATATATGGAGGGACGTAATCCGGAACCTCCTGGATTAAGTCAGTATAGTCAATTATCAAGTGCTGAGCCCGAAGTTGAATTTCTATATGTTAGAGCGTATCAGGCAATCCAGCAAGCTAATGCAGCGCTATATTATGCTGATATAACAGAACAAACTGAATTAATCCCTCAGTATGTGGGTGAAGTGAAGTTTATGAGAGCCAATGCGTATTTCTTACTCGTTCAAACTTATGGTGGAGTAAGTTTGGTAACCGAGAAAATTGATGATGTTGTTTTACAATTTGAACGTAATACAGCAGAGGAAGTATATAGTTTCATTATTTCAGAACTCGAAGAAGCACTTAATCTTGTTAGTACAGGTGCTTTTGTTGGGCGGGTTAACCATAGAGCTGTTGAAAATCTACTTTCACAAGTACATTTAACAAGAGCCTATGAGTCATTTGGACCATCTGATGATTTTTCCAAAGCTGCTCAATATGCTGATAATGTTATCGGAGGTCAACAACTGAACTTGAGCTACGAGGAATTATGGACACCTGGCAATGAATTGAATGAAGAAGTAATTTTTTCTGTTCAGTTTAATCGAGAGTCGATTGGTATTAGTCCAACAACTCTTGGTCATCAGCAACAAAATTTCTTTGGTTCATACCTTGGAGGGTCAGAAGTAGCGGGTGATGCACCTTATAAATCATATAATTTGTGCCCGACCCGATTTGCTTTAAGTTTATTTGAGGAAGGCGATGAGCGTTGGGAAGGTACTTTCATGACAGAGATTTATGGTCGCTACTATGATTATTTTGAGGTAGAAGATAGAAGTACTCTTGAAGTCAGACACTTTTATGAACCACAATGGTTTACTGCAGAAGATAGGGCTGCCTATGTGGCTGCTCACCCAGAAGCTGAGTACCATCCATTTGGTGAACACGATCCCGAAGGAGCTGATATTTCAGGTAATTTTAATACTATCGTAATTAAAAAGTTTGACGATCCTGAATCACAATTCGTAGCTGGTGGATCTGAGGATAGAGTAAGTGCAAGAGATTTCATCGTTTCCAGATTAGCTGAAACATACCTTGTTGCAGCAGAGGCATATCTTGGTGCCGGAGCAGCGGGTACCGGTCTCGAGCGTCTTAATGAAGTTCGAAGACGTGCGGGGGTAGCAGATGCCACTCTTGCGGAATTTGATCTGGATTATATCCTTGATGAAAGAGCTCGTGAACTAATGGGCGAGTATAAAAGATGGTTCGACCTAAAGCGAACAGGTAAATTAGTTGAACGTGCTTCAATGTACAATCCATTAATAGAGGTGTCAAATTTTGATGGAAGTAATGGTCTTCAGAAAATACTAAGACCAATTCCACAAAATGCTATTGACTTAAATCAAAATCAGAATTTTGCACAAAATCCTGCTTATGAATAATAAGAGGGGATGTTGATTTCATACGGGCCAGGTATATCCTGGTCCGTTATATAAAGCTTTCGAAATTGTTTGAAAGCATACTATTGAAATTATAAGCAAATGCATTTCTAACGATGAAATAATGATAAAATATAAATACTGGTTTTTAGCCTTTATGATGATTGCCTGTTCAAAGGGTATGGATCGTGAAGGAGATAGCCAGAAAGAAGAGAAGGCTGAAGCTGAAGGAGTCAGTTCAAAACCACTTGCGATTGCAATGGCTGATTCAGAGATAGAACGAAATCCCGACCCCAGGCTTCTTGATTTTAGGGAAAAGCCAAAATGGGAGTATACTAATGGGCTAATTTGTTCAGCAATGCTTAAAGTTTATGATGAAACCGGTAATGAAAAATATTTCAATTACGCAAAGTCATATGCTGATTCGATGGTTCGTGAGGATGGAACAATTAAAACTTATAACAAGCAAGATTTTAATATTGACCGGGTTAATCCTGGTAAATTTCTAATCGAACTATACAAGGACACAGAAAATTCAAGATATCTGAAAGCAATTCAATTACTGAGAAGTCAGATGGTTGATCAACCGCGTACTGCTGAGGGAGGATTCTGGCATAAGAAAATTTATCCTCATCAAATGTGGTTAGATGGGCTTTATATGGGATCTCCATTTCTGGCTCAATATGCAAAAGTTTTTGATGAGCCTGCATTATTTGATGATGTGGCGCTTCAGATCAAACTTGTTGATAAATACACATATAATGAAGAAATGAAACTATATCATCATGGTTGGGATGAAAGCCGAAAGCAAAAATGGGCTGATCCAAAAACCGGTGTTTCTCCTCATTTTTGGGGTAGAGCAATGGGATGGTTTGCAATGGCTTTAGTAGATGTATTGGATTTCTATCCGGAAGATCATCCTGAAAGGGAAAACATATTGAAAATATTACAGAAAGTAGCAGTGGGGATAAAAATGTACCAGGATGAGGAAACTGGAGTGTGGTATCAAATCCTTGATAAGGGTGATAAAGAAGGGAATTACCTTGAGGCATCTTGTTCTAGTATGTTTACATATTTCCTCATTAAGTCACTGAAAAACGGGTATATCGGAGAGGAATATGAACCGATTGCCAATAAGGCATATCATGGTTTAGTGAACGAATTTGTTGAAAAAGGTGAAAATGGATTATTAAATCTCACCCAGATATGCGGAGTAGCAGGGTTAGGGGGTGATCCTTACAGAGATGCCTCTTTCGAATATTATGTAAATGAGCCCATCAGACCTAATGACCCGAAAGGTGTAGGGCCTTTTATTATGGCAGCCTTACTGTATGAGCAAGAAATCAGTGATGATTCTTCCATGATCGCCTTAAAAGAGTGATAGTAAAGTTGTATTCTGACTAAGCAAATATTTTAGCTTAGGTACTTAATCGTAATTGTATAATTAAGTTTTAATTAGAAAACGATGGTAAATTTTATAAGAACGAAATATTTCTTTTTAATAGTTGTTGGTTCGATGCTGCTTTTTTCTTGCGGTAGTGAGACCAGCGATAATCAAGAAGAAAAGAGCCTGGTGGTTAAAATTAAGAATCCCACCAGGCTTGATAGGACAGAAATAGTAGAGCTTACAGATGTTGATAAATCCCAATTTACCCCTGGAATTAGGCAGGTGGAAAATGGTATCATCGAAGCAGTTGATAATGATAATGATGGAACTCCAGACAAATTATTTCTGAAAGTTAGTCTGGCGCCTCAAGAAACAAAAACGATAAATCTTTCTGACACTGAAAATTACGAAGGTCAGGAGATGACTCAAGCCGAAATATCACATAAAGTGGGAGGTGAGTGGAAAGACCGAGAGTATGAAGGAGGGGTATTTAAAAATGTCAGTCAAATATCGGTACCTGATGAACATACCGATCACTCCTGGTTTATTCGGTATGAAGGTCCGGGTCTTGAAAGTGAGAAAGTAGGCTACAGGTTCTACCTGGATTGGAGAAATGCCGTAGATATTTTTGGTAAAAAAGTAGATACGCTGGTTTTACAAGAGATCGGACAAGATGGGTTTGACTCTTATCATGAACCTGCAGATTGGGGAATGGATATTTTAAAAGCCGGTAAATCATTGGGCATTGGCTCAATTGGTTATTTGATCGGAGATAGTGTCGTTCATTTTCAGCAGACTGATTCGGTGACTTGTGAAATATCGAAAAATAAGGGGCTGGTTTCTTCAATTTCAACCACTTACTATGGCTGGGATACTGGTGAAGAGAAAACAACTGTTAATTCCCTGATGTCAATCAATTCTGATTCGAGGGCAGTGGATCATACCCTTACTTTTGATACACCTTTGCAAAGTTTTTGTACGGGAATTGTTAAGAATGAAGCAGCAGAAAAGATTGAGTCGCTTGTTGGTTCGAATGGTTGGGCTTACATAGCTACTTATGGCAAGCAAAGCCTTGCCGATGATAATCTTGGTCTTGCTATCATTTATAATACTGCGGATGTAAACCAAATGGTAGATGGGAATTATGATCATTTGATCGAGTTTAAACCATCTGAAAAGGTTAAATATTATTTTCTCGGTGCCTGGGAACAGGAAAGTGAAGGAATTAAGAATAAAGATCAATTCATAAAATATCTGGACGAAAAAGTTAAAATGCTTAATAATCCTGTTGTAGTAACAATGGAATAAGGCGCATCGTAATAGGTTAGGTTATTGTTTATTGGGTTTGTTTTCGGGGTATTTCCTTAAATGTCAATTTCGTTAGAATGATTCTGTGCAAATTGAGAAGGAGATATCCCGAATTCGTTTTTAAATGCCCTGGTGAATGAGTTTGGTACATCATATCCTACCATGTAGCCTACTTCTGATACATTGATTTTGTTTTGTTCCAGTAATTGTTTTGCTCTTGAAAGTCTGAATGACTTTAAAAGATCTTTGGGCTTTTTACCAGTCAACTGCTTTACCTTTCTAATAAAATGCATATGGCTCATTCCCATCATTTCACATAGACTGGCTATATCAAAATCAGATTCTGCTATATTCTTTTCCATTAATGAAGCCAGTTTGTCCAGAAACTCTTCATCAAAAGAACTTACAATAACATCCTTAGGTTTAAATCTCAGATCTTCTGAGAAGCGTTTTTTGAGTTCTTCCTGAGCCTCTATTAGGTTTTTAACTCTTGCTTTTAATAACTCAGGATTGAAAGGTTTAACCAAATAAGAATCAGCTCCGGATTCATACCCATCAATTCTTTTTTCATCAACTGCCAGGGCGGTAAGGAGAATCACCGGAATATGGCTGGTTGCGGGATCTGATTTCACGTTATTACAAAATGTGATACCATCTATTTCCGGCATCATGACATCACTGATGATCAGATCAACATACTCTTCTTGCAGTACTTGCAAACCCTCTGAACCATCAGCAGCTGTTAAAACGCGATATTCATTTTCTAAAAGATTGGCAATAAAGAATCTCATATCTTTATGATCTTCAACGATCAATACTACTTTACCATCTAACGGCTCAGTTTCGATGTTATAAGATAGTAATGACTTAGTAGCCATTATTTTAGCATCAATTGTTTTATCAAGCTTGAAAGTAGATTCTTCAGAACTGGTTTCAGGTTTAAGATCAACCGGAATCTGAGCAATAAATTCAGTGCCTATTCCTTTTTTACTTTCTACGGTTATAGTACCCTTATGAAATTCTATCAAATCTTTAATGTATGATAAACCAATGCCACTGCTTTCTTCAATTTCTTCTGTCGATACACTATCGCCAACCGTAAACCTTTCAAAGATTAATTCTTTAATTCCTGAATCGATTCCCTGTCCGCTGTCACTTACTTTAATTTTGATAAAATTTTTCTGACCTGGATCTGGTTTTAATATTTCCAATGAAATTTTACCGCCTTTTAATGTGTGTTTAAAGGCATTTGATAGGAGGTTAAATATAATTTTTTCTATTTTGTCCGGATCAAAATATATTTCCAGAGAAGAAAATTCTGATTTAAAAGAAAGCGCAATTCCGTCTCCCTGCGCTTTAGGCTTGAAAAGCATTTTTATTTCTTTTAAGAATACAACGATATCAGCCTTTTTCAAGTTCAATTGCAGGGTTCCTGTTTCGATCCTTCTGATCTCTAAAAGCTGGTTTATTAATCTATGTAGCCTGAGAGCATTTTTTTTAATTAAATTATATGAATTTGATAGTTTTTTATTGTCCGGCTTATTAGATAACAGTTGTTCAACGGGTCCTAAAATAAGGCTTAAAGGAGTTCTGAATTCATGGGTGATATTTGTAAAAAACTTTAGCTTAGCCAGGGCAAGTTCGTTGTTCTTTTTAATCAGTTCACTTAAACTGTCTCTTTGTCTTTCAATTTCGTTATTCTGAATTTCTAAATCATAGTTAGCATTGGTAAGTGAATTATTAAGCTCTAAAAGATGTTTTCGCTTTTTAGTGATTTGATACTGATAGAATCCTACAATAATCAGGAAAGTAAGAATAAGTAATATGAACCATGCCTGCTTCCAGATAGGAGGAGCCACAGTGAAATTGATTATTTCCGGTGTGGGATCAATATTACCATCACTATCCATTGCTCTCACCATAAAAGTATAATCTCCATCTGAAAGCTCAGTAAAAGTATGGTTAGTTTCATGGCTGAAATCAGACCAGGTATTATCATTGATTTTATAAGAAAAGTAAAGGTCCTCAGGGTCTTCCCTATTAAAATAGTGTCTGCCATTCCAGAATATTGAAGTTATGCCTGCTTTATCAACTTCTTTACTGTAAGATATTATATATGTTTCCGGAGCAATTGTATCCCGTCTGAACCGATGAGTCAGGAAATTATTTTTAATGATTTCACCAGGTTGCATTCCTGTATAAGATCTTCTTTTCCAGGTTCTGAATGATCTGCTTATCCATAAATCATTTTCCTCTGTAATATGAATTTTTCCACCTTCGTGAGTAAAAGTTAAAGCTTCAGGGAATATTTTATTGATCCATGAATTACCATTGAAATAACTGAAATCTTTGTCGGTGGCTACCCAAATTTCTTTTGAATTATTGTCGGCTGCAATACTGATAATAGTATTACTTAACAATCCATTTCCAACATGGTAATTCTCCCAAGTATCATTATGATGGATAAAAAGTCCATGTTGACGTGAGCCTACTAATAATCCATGATTTTCTGAATATGTCAGAGTGTTGACAAAGTTATTTAATTTAGGATTGTTTAAATGGTTCCATTTATGGCCGTTGAAATAGTTTAGGGCAGATCCTCCAATCCAGATTCTTTTATCTGCCGTTTGAGTAATTCCATAAGCATTTAATTGTTGAAGTCCATTTGTTCTGGCTTTATGATAAATGATCTCCGGATTTTTGCCATATGGCCTGATTATCTGTGCCAGACCACCGTGTTGTCCTTTCTCAAGAAAAACATCAGGGCTTGCTCCCACCCAGACTGAGCCATCGGAAGCTTCAGTGAATGCTCTGTAATCAACACCCCAGGATAAGGAGTCAAGAATAAAGTTTCGCCAAACACCATTCGAAAGATAGCCTGCTGTAGCTTTATTTTTTTGACTTCCAACTGCCCATACTTTATCTTCAGAAGTGATAAACAGGCTAACAGGGTCATCCATTAATGAATTTTCATCATTGTGAATTATCCATGCTTGCTGATTATTACTGATGACATTTCCCTCAAAACTCAAAAACCATTTTGTTCCATCTGAGGATTGACCTTGAAAATTTAATCCCTCATATGTTATCCATTTGTTGAAAGAAAGATCAACCATCGTAACTGTTGATTGCTTTCCGAAAATCCAAAGATCAAGATTGTCGCCCGTATGTAAACCAATGTGTCCCTGAGGAATATTTGAAGTTTGAAAACTATATTTTTTCCAGTTATTATTTTTATCGAGGCTATAGAGATTACCGATGCCGGCTATCCATATCTTACCATCTGAAGTTTGGACGATTGATTCCGAATATTCGTCATCTCCGAATTTTTCCCCGTAACTTATGTATTCCCATTTTCCGTTTAAAAACCTTGCTGCTGGAATTTTATTAGACTTATTTATAATCCAGACAGCACCGTTATCCTGTTGAAAAAATTGTTGTTCATACCCGAAATCAAGACTGTAGTAATTGCTTAGTCGGTTGTAATTATTTATTTCTCCGGAAATGATTTCGGACTCGGAAACAGTTAATACATCTCCTTTTTCATCCTCTAAAAGAAAAGTTGTTGCCAGCCATAATTGTCCTGAACTTAATTCTAAGACATCGTGAAAATTATTGAAAACACCTTGAGGTAAAAGTGTTTCTGGTACTGGAACAAAATCGAATATAGATTTATCTTCTTTGAGTGAATTCCATTTTTCAACGGTTGTGAACAGATATATTTTTTCTTCTGTAACCAGAAATAAGCCCTTATTAGACCCACAGGCAATATTTCCACTTTTAAGATGCTCAATTGAAGTAAACTCTAAGCTTGTATGTTTAAGTTGAAATATTGTATTCCATTTATCCTTATTATATCTGGCAAGTCCTCCTTGTGTAGCTGCCACAATTTCATCCTTAGGCGATGCAGATATTTTTTGAACAGGTGTGCCAGGTAAACCATCTTTAATCTTAAAATATTTCCAGTTATAGCCGTCGTATTGTACCGCTCCAGAATCCAGGCCAAACCAGACTTCCTCTCCTTTATTAAGCGATGTTAGGCAACGAACCCCTTTTCCATTTAATTCGTCAAAATTTACATACCTCCAATTTTCTTGGATAGGATCAGTTATTACTGGCGAATACGTATTTTGAGAAAATGCAGGTAAATACGTCAATAAAATCAAAAGAATTATTGATTGGAAAATGGTAGGTATAAAGAATACCTTTTTGATATGGTGGTAACTAGACATGTTCCTGTCCGTAATAAGTTAAGTTTTCTTTTGTCACAATGTCAAGTGGCATAAACTGTTTTTTTGCGACTTTCTGATTTAAAATCAGATGTTTATGAAGAGTTTGAATACTTAAAAATCCTTGTAATTGAGGTTTGGGGTTAATGATAAAATCGATCGATCCGGAGTAAATATTGGCGGCATTTTTCTCAGTAAGGTCATAACCTAAAAGGCGATATTTTACATCATTTTTTTTATTAATGAACTCTGCAAACTGAAATGCCTTCGAATTAGGTATAAATATGTGAACTTCTTCATGTTCAGTCATTTCTTTATATACCCTTTCGAAATCTTCTTCCGTATCCAGGTTGACTTTATTAATGGTGTTTTTATCCTTTGCATTTTCTTCTATGAATGATTCAAACCCTTCGATTCGATCAGTAATTGCTTTATTATGAAGATTTGAGTTTTGATAAAGTATGTAAATGTTTTGTACTTTTTCAGATCGTCCATAGCATAATAGTTTTGCGGCGAGCTGTCCACTCATAAACGAATCCTGACCAATAAAACTCAATGGTGAAGCTTCCGGTAATTGAGTATCTACAAAAACGTATGGTATTCCCGCCTTTTCAATTTTTTCTAACAATTCATAAGTAGAAGGATGTGCAACCGGAACAAGGGCAATCGCACTCGGTTTTGAATCTATAGCATCTTTTAATGATTTGAGATAACCATTAACTTCTTTAGCGTTATATTCAAAAGACTTTAGTCTGATTCCCTGATTCTTAAATTCTTCCGAAGCTCTTTTAAAACCAAAATGTTGTAGTTCCCAATATTGGTTTCCACCCGGAAGCACGGTACAAATAAGATATTCTTTACTTAGTTTAAGATTCCGGGCAAAAATATTAGTCGAGTAATCGTGCTTTTCAGCGATTTTAAGGATCTTTTCCTTTGTTTTAGCAGCGACATCACCTCTGTTATGCAATACTCTGTCAACCGTTCCGATCGAAACTCCAGCTTCTTTAGCGATGTCCTTTATTGTTACTTTTTTTTTCATTTAAACGGATTTCTTCTTGCAATTTACCGTTAATATAATAAATTTGTATAAGACCGTTAACGTACACGGTAAATTTTTTTCAAAATCTGAAAAATAATAAGAAAGATTTACCGCCACCAGGCTCAAAACTCATATTATGGCACAAATCACAACATTTGGAGAATTATTACTCAGATTAAGCCCTCCCGGATATCAGCGTTTAAGTCAGGCAGATAAACTTGAGCTCAATGTAGGAGGAGCAGAAGCAAATGTTGCCGTTGCCTTAGGTCAGTGGGGTCATAAACCTATTTTATTAAGTTGCCTGCCAGACAATGATCTTGGAAAGATGGTTAGTCAAAAGTTAACAGGTTTAAAGGTCAATATAGATAAGGTACAATATAATTCGGGGAGATTAGGATTATATTTTCTCGAACTGGGTGTTGGACTGAGGGGAGGAAGAGTTGTTTATGACAGAAATGATAGTGTATTTTCATTAGTAGAGCCGAGTATCTGGAACTGGAACAATGTTTTACAACATTCAAATTGGTTTCATTGGTCAGGAATCACTCCTGCATTATCAAAAAACGCTTTTTCATCACTTTCAGATGCGCTTAAACATGCTTCTGAGAAGAATATTAATGTATCTGTCGATTTAAATTATCGAGCAAATCTCTGGAAATGGGGCGAGGACCCAACAAAAATTTGTCCTGATTTAGTTTCTAAATCTAAGATTCTTATAACAAATGAAGAGGCGACAAAAAAAATGCTTGGTATCGATGTCGATTATATAACTGAAGAAATTAATCAGGATGGCTATGATCGGATGGCTAAAGAGTTATTTTCTGCATATCCTAATTTAACTCAGATATTCATTCCTATAAGAAGAACAATAGATGCTTCCGAAAATATGGTGACCCTTTATGGAAATGATAAAAGTGAAGGGTATTTGTCAAAGGGTATAAATGTAAAAAATATTGTAGACCGGGTAGGTGCTGGTGATGCTATGACTGCCGCGATAATTCACAATCTCTCTAACAATCAGAAATTATCTGATACAGTTGAACTAGGTGTTGCAGCTTCAGCATTAAAACATTCAGTACCAGGGGACTTTTTGATCGCCGATCTCAACGAACTTGAAGCGATTGTAAAAGGAGAAAAATCAAAAATTAACAGATAATGGATACAGCCTCATTAAAAAATAAGATCGCCCAGACTCAACTTATACCTGTGTTTTATCATTCAGATGAGGTGGTTGCTGTGGAGATAGTAAAGGCAGCTTATAATGCTGGAATCAGGGCTTTTGAGTTTACTAATCGTGGTAAAGAGGCTGTTGATGTTATGAAAGCATTAATAGATAATAGAAATGAATACCCTGACATGGCCTTAGGAATCGGGACAATTATGAGCCAGGAAGATGCTCTTAAGTTTATCGATATCAAAGTAGATTTTATTGTTGCTCCGATTTTGGATAAAGATACTGCTGAGCAATGTAAACGATCTCAAATATCCTGGACACCCGGTTGCGGTACTGTTACTGAAGTTGTCCAGGCAGCTAAAATTGGCGCTGACCTGATTAAGGTATTTCCAGGGAATGTATTAGGTTTTGACTTTGTTAAAGCTGTAAAAAGTGTCATGCCTGGTGTCGATATTATGCCAACAGGAGGTGTAAAGCCCACAAAAGAAAATCTTTCAGAATGGTTTAATGCTGGTGTGTTCTGTGTAGGAATGGGGTCTCAGCTTTTTGATAAGAGTAACATTAAAAATAAAAACTGGAAAGCTGTAGAAAAGGATATGTCTACTGCAGTCGAATTAATTAAGGACTTGAATTAAAAACTAATGGGAACAATAATACAAGAAAATTTTTTATTACAGAATGAACCAGCTCAGCGTTTGTATCATGAATTCGCGAAAGATGAGCCAATAATAGACTACCATTGTCATTTGCCTCCTGAGGAATTGGGAGAGGATCATCAGTTTGAAAATCTAACTCAAATTTGGCTTAAGGGAGATCATTATAAATGGCGTGCTATGCGTACAATGGGCGTTGACGAAAAGTTTATTACAGGATCAGCTTCTGATAAGGAAAAATTTATGTGGTGGGCTAAGACTGTGCCTATGACTATTCGAAATCCTTTATTTCATTGGACTCATTTAGAACTGAATAGATATTTCGGAATTGATGAATATTTAAATGAGGAATCAGCAGAATCTATATACGATCGCTGTAATGAACTACTTGCAACAAAGGAATTTTCTGCAAGAGGGATTCCGAAAAAAATGAATGTCAGGGTAATTTGTACAACTGATGATCCAACGGATAACCTTGAATATCATAAGCAGATGGCAAAGGAAGGATATGAAGTTAAGGTTTATCCGACTTTCAGGCCTGACAATATTTTAAAGGCAGAAGATACAGTTTTTCTTAGAGGATATATCTCTAAGTTGTCTCATGTTAGTGGTATCGATATTTCATCATTAAAAAATCTGATAGACGCTCTCCAAAAAAGAGTTGATTATTTCCATGATCAGGGCTGCAGGCTTTCCGACCATGGTCTCAATTATATTGATTCAGATGATTTTGATGAATCTGCAGTTTCAAAAACCTTCCATAAAATTATTGATGGAAATGGTTCCTTGAACAATGATGAAATCTCTTCCTATAAATCATATATTCTATATCAATTAGGAATAATGTATCATGCCAGGAACTGGACTCAACAATTTCATCTTGGTGCATTAAGAAATAACAACCAGCGATTATTAGATAACCTGGGACCTGATGTTGGTGTGGATTCAATCGGTGACTTTTCACAGGCTGTTGCAATGTCTAAATTGTTCAACAAACTTGATCAGGCTAATTCCCTACCGAAAACCATTATATATAATTTGAACCCGGCTGATAATGAAGTTTTTGCTACTATGACTGGAAACTTTCAGGATGGATCAGTGCCAGGTAAAATGCAATTTGGTTCTGCCTGGTGGTTTCTCGATCAAAAAGATGGTATGGAAAAACAGATCAATGCGCTGTCAAATATGGGTATATTAAGTCAGTTTGTAGGTATGCTGACTGATTCCAGAAGTTTTCTTTCTTATCCAAGACATGAGTATTTCAGAAGAACACTTTGTAATCTGATCGGAACCGATATGCAAAATGGGGAGTTGCCGATTGACTACGACTGGATAGGTGGGATCGTAAAAGATATTTGTTATGGAAATGCTGAAAAATACTTCGGGTTTGAAAAATAGAGTTTTAAATATTGCCCTAATTCTAGCCTTTGTATTTTTTACAGGCTGCGACCGAACTGGTGATATACGGGAAATTAAATTAGGCCATGCTTTGGATACTAGTCATCCGGTTCACAAAGGGATGGTTTATATGGCAGAACGCCTGAAAGAAAAATCCGGCGGAAAACTAACTATTAAAATATACCCGGGACAGCAACTTGGATCCGAAAGAGAACTAGTAGAGCTTCTTCAGATAGGAAGTCTCGGAATGACTAAAGTATCTTCGGGAACTCTTGAAAATTTTGCTCCGGGAATGAAGATTTTTGGTTTACCATTTCTTTTCCAGGACAGAGATCATGCATTCAGAGTTCTGGATGGAGAAGTAGGTCAGGAGCTTCTTTCTGAAAGTGAAGATTTCTGGCTAAAAGGACTGACATTTTACGATGCCGGTAGTCGAAGTTTTTATACAAAAACCAGGCCTGTCAAGGAACCTGAAGATTTAAAGGGATTAAAAGTCAGGGTTATGGAAAGTGCTTCAGCCATGGATATGGTCAGAGCTCTTGGAGGCTCGCCAACACCAATTTCCTGGGGTGAATTATATACTGCTCTACAACAAGGAATTGTTGATGGAGCTGAAAATAATCCACCAAGTTTCCAATTTTCCAGACATTATGAAGTATGTAAATTTTACACAATTGATGAGCATACTATGCTACCAGATGTGCTAATCATGTCGACTATAGTATGGAAATCTCTTGATGATCAAGAAAAACAATGGCTGATGGAAGCGGCAGAAGAGTCAACCGAATATCAAAGAAAGATCTGGAAAGAAGCAGAAGAGGAAGCACTTCGTGTAGTACAGGAGGCTGGGGTTGAAATAATCTACCCTGACAAATCTGAATTTAAGGCTAAAGTTGATGATATGTATGATGAATATAAGAAAGACAATACAATGGCCGATTTAATTAATCGCATAGAAAGCTTGAGAAATGAAAACTAAAATAGATAAAATATTAAGTAATTTCCTCATAGGCATATTAGCATTGATGTTGATTGCTGTTCTATGGCAGGTGTTTTCAAGATATATTTTAAATGCTCCCAGTTCGGTTACCGAAGAGCTATCAAGATATTGTCTTATATGGATTGGAGTATTAGGTGCAGCTTATGCCGCCGGACAGAAAATGCACCTGGCTATTACTTTGTTTCCGGATTCCTTAAAGGAAGACAACAGAAATAAACTTCAGGTAGTAATTAATTTACTAATAATCATTTTTGCGATTACAGTCTTTATAATAGGCGGTACTCGCCTTGTCTATATCACAAGCATTCTTGGCCAGAACAGTCCTGCCCTGGGCATACCTTTAGCATGGGTTTATATTGTTTTGCCATTGAGTGGGTTGGTCGTAATCTATTACAAAGTTGTAGAAATTCTGGAACTGAGAGGAGGTAAACATGTTAGTTGAGATTCTTGTTCTGGTTTTAGTATTTCTTTTATTGCTGGCAATGGGTGTACCCGTTGGATGGAGTATTGGTTTGGCCAGTCTTGTGACGATGCTTGTATCAATTACACCGATCCCCTCCTTTACGACTATTGCTCAACGGATGGCTACTGGTCTTGATAGTTTTGCCCTATTAGCTATACCATTCTTTATTCTTGCAGGTCAGGTTATGAATCAGGGAGGAATTGCTAATCGATTGATCAGATTTGCCAAAGCACTTGTTGGGTCACTGCCTGGTGGTTTGGCTTATGTCAATATTGTAGCTGCAATGCTTTTTGGAGCAATTTCAGGTTCTGCAGCTGCAGCGGCATCAGCAATGGGAAGTATTTTGGGACCCAGAATGGAAAAGGAAGGTTATTCCAAGGAGTTTGGAGCTGCAATAAATATTACTTCTTCAACAACCGGACTGGTCATCCCCCATCAAATGTATTGATTGTATACTCTCTGGCAAGTGGAGGCGCTTCTATTGCAGCGTTGTTTCTTGCCGGTTACATACCAGGAATTATTACTGGACTGGTACTAATGATTGCTGCAGGAATATGGGCCAAGAAAAAGAAATATCCCACTGGAGACAGAGTACCTTTTAAGGAGATGATAGTTACATTCTTTGATGCACTTCCAAGCTTATTTCTCCTTGTGGTTGTTATAGGAGGAATTGTTTCCGGAATATTTACTGCAACTGAAGCTTCCGGGATTGCTGTTCTTTATACATTGGTGCTTGCCCTAATTTATAAAGAATTGTCAATGGAAAAACTCAGGTCGATTTTCCTTAATTCTGTTGCCACAACCGCGATCGTTATGCTTTTGATTGGAACTTCAATGAGTATGTCCTGGGTGATGTCTTATGCCGATATACCTCAAACTATTAGTGATCTGCTGCTGGGGCTGAGTGAAAACAAAATTGTGATCTTACTGACTATTAATTTGATCCTTTTGTTTGTTGGGATATTTATGGATATGACTCCGGCAGTATTGATATTCACGCCGATTTTTTTACCAGTAGTAAAAAGCATCGGTATGGACCCGATCCATTTTGGGATTATCATGGTAATGAACCTTTGTATCGGTTTGGCCACTCCTCCGGTTGGTTCGGTGTTGTTTATAGGGGTCGGTGTTGCAAAAACAACTATTGAAAAGGTATTAAAACCCCTGATACCACTTTATATCGTGATGATCCTGGTTCTTCTATTAATAACATATGTGCCGGAATTGAGCCTCTGGCTTCCTGATTTATTCGAATAAAAAATTATAGCCATGAAAAAATTAAATAGATCTACTGCAAATATTGAAGAGCAACTACCTGTAAAAATAGTTCAGTTTGGTGAAGGGAATTTTCTTCGGGCTTTTGCTGATTGGATGATACAGAAATTGAATGATACAGCAGGGTATAATGCTGGAGTTGCAGTGGTTCAGCCAATTGAACATGGCATGGTAGACATGCTAAATGCTCAGGATGGACTTTACCATCATAAAATGCGTGGATTATCCGGAGGCAACGTTATCGATGAAACGAATTTAATAAGCTGTATTCAGCAATGTATAAATCCATTTGATAATCAGAAGGCCTTTTACGAATTAGCCAAAGAAGAAGATCTTGAGGTCATTATTTCTAATACAACTGAAGCGGGAATAGTTTTTAATGATGATGATCTGCCTGGTGAAGGTGAATTGGCCAAAACCTTTCCGGGGAAATTAACACAGTTCCTTCATTCTAGATATGAAGCACTAGCTGATTTAAGTAATAAAGAATTGGCTGTTATCCCTTGTGAACTAATTGATCGCAATGGAGATAAACTTAAGAGTGCGATAGAAAATTATATTAGTTTATGGGGCCTTTCTATGCAATTTAAAGAATGGATAAATGATTCCATTTATTTCGGAAATACGCTAGTCGACAGAATTGTTCCAGGTTTTCCACGCGAGGAGATCAATAACATTCAACAGGAAATTGATTATGAAGATAATTTAGTTGTTGCTTCAGAGAGTTTTCATTTATGGGTAATTGAAGGTCCTGAAAAGTTAAAGCAGTTTTTTCCTGCTGAAAATACTGATCTGAATGTAAAGTTTGTTGATAATCTTACCCCATATCGAACCAGAAAGGTGAGAATTTTAAATGGATCTCATACTACGATGGTTCCCACTGGGCTCTTATATGGTTTAGAAACTGTAAAAGAGACTGTAGAAGATAAATATATGGGTCGGTTTGTAAAGAATGTTATGTTCGAAGAAATTATACCAACAATAGACCTTCCACAAACCGAATTAGAAGAGTTTGCTAATAGTGTTATTGAAAGGTTTCAAAACCCATTTATCCGACATGAATTAAAATCTATTGCTCTTAATTCTGTATCCAAATTTAAGGTTAGAGTTTTGCCAGTGATCTTAGATTTTATCGAAAGAAAAAATGAAGCTCCACAATTATTATGTCTTGGATTCGCAGGACTCATTAAGTTTTATTTGGATGGCACACATGGCAAACACGAATTACTGAATGATGATAAAGCAGTGCTGGAATATTTCGTCGAAATCGATCCCCAGATAGACTCTGATAAACTCGTTGAATTGGTTTTAGGAAACGAAGACTTCTGGGGGCGATCACTTCTGAATAATGAACAATTGGTCGCTTCTGTAAAGAAATCTTTAGAAGCAATAAACCACAATGGAGTTCAAAATACGATTAAAAAATTAGACTATGTTACAAGCAATAACAATAAATGAAACTGATAATATAGCAGTATGTCTGACGGATCTTTCTAAAGGATCAGAAGTCATAGTCAACGGTAAAAAATATACTTTGCTTAATAATGTTCAGGCCAAGCACAAATTTGCCTTAACTGATTTACAAAAAGGAGATAAGGTGTATATGTATGGTGTTTTGGTAGGAACTGCTAAAGAAGATATCAAAGAAGGAGATGCGTTAACAGTAAATAATATAGCACATAGTGCCTCCGAATATACCGGTAAATCGGGTGCCGAAATTAATTATCAGGCGCCTGATGTCAGCGATTGGGAGAGCCGAACTTTCAAGGGATATCATAGAGAAGACGGGCAGGTAGGTACTGCTAATTACTGGCTGGTTTTTCCATTGGTGTTTTGTGAAAATAGAAATATTGAAATATTGAAAACTGCATTTTACAGGGTGTTGGGCTACGAAAAAGAAAATAAATATGTGAGTTTTTTAAATGATCTTTTAGAAGGTCAAAATGGATCTGAACAAGATACTATAATTACCCAGGTAACAACTGAAAAACCTGTTTTTGAAAATATAGATGGTGTTAAGTTTCTGACCCATCAAGGAGGTTGTGGTGGTATAAGGCAGGATTCTGAGATCTTGTGCAGGCTGCTGTCAGGTTACATTAATAATCCAAATGTAGCTGGCGCAACAGTACTCAGCCTTGGGTGTCAAAATGCACAGATAAAGCTATTTAAAGATAGTTTAAAATCTGTTAATCCAGATTTTAATAAACCTTTGATCATTTTAGATCAGCAGGAAATTGGCACAGAAGAGGAATTATTAAAAGAAGCTATCTCCCAAACATTGGATGGGTTGATTGAAGCCAATAAAATAGAGCGAAAGCCTGCTCCACTTAGCAAACTATCAATCGGACTTGAATGTGGAGGTTCTGATGGTTTTTCTGGTATATCTGCGAACCCAACGCTTGGTAGAGTATCAGATTTGGTTTCTGAATTAGGCGGGAAGGCCATATTATCGGAATTTCCTGAATTATGTGGAGTCGAACAGGAACTGATCGATAGAATGAATGATGATAAAATGGTAGATAAATTCATAGATCTAATGCGTACCTATGAAAAAGCTGCTGAAGATTCCGGGTCAGGGTTTGACATGAATCCGTCTCCGGGAAACATTAAAGATGGATTAATTACAGATGCAATGAAGTCTGCAGGTGCTGCTAAAAAAGGTGGCAACTCGCCGGTAAAAGATGTTCTGGATTATACGGAATATGTTAAAAATCCAGGTCTGAATCTTTTATGTACTCCTGGGAATGATGTGGAATCGACAACCGGCCTGGCAGGATCAGGTGCCAATATTATTTTATTTACCACAGGACTGGGAACACCCACAGGCAATCCTGTTACTCCTGTAATTAAAGTGAGTAGCAACTCAAAACTTGCAGAGAAAATGCCTGATATTATTGACTTCAACACTGGTCCGGTAATAGAAGGGGAAAAAAGCATTGAGGAAATGGGAGATGACTTGCTCAATTTAATAATTGATGTAGCGAGTGGTAATAAGAAGACTAAAGCAATGGAACTACAACAAGAAGATTTTATTCCATGGAAAAGAGGGGTGTCTTTATAATAGAATTATAGTTGTTTTTTACGTGTATAGATGTGCACTTAGGTTTGTTTAATTAAGTTAAGATCCCTGCACAAAGTAGAAAGCCGGTCAATTTTAACCGGCTTTTTTTAATGCTAAATGGATGATTAAAATTTCAGGAATTGGTAAATTATAATATTAACATCCAATCCATATGTTTAAATTAAAATCGTCCCTTGTTCTTGCTTTATTAAGTGTCTCCTTTCTTTATTCCCAACCCATCACACCCGGGTTTGAAAAATCCGAATACATTGATCTTTTGTATATTTCTATTCAATCTACAAAAAGAGCAGATTACAAAAAGAAGTACCCTCAACCAGATAATTATAAAATGATTTATCAGTCTGGTGAATTAGGTCTCGATAATAGCTGGGATTTATGGCTCAATGAACAAGGCAGGGCAGTTATCAGTATTCGTGGAACTACCGAAAAAATGGAAAGCTGGCTTGAGAATTTTTATGCTGCGATGGTTCCTGCTCAAGGGATGGTAACATTGACAGGTGTAGAAGATAAATTCAATTATAAACTTTCTGATGATAAAGATGCGGCCGTTCATGTCGGGTGGCTTGTTGGGCTTGGATATCTTTCGCAGGAGATCATTCCAAAAATAGATTCACTATATGATGCCGGTATAAAAGACTTTTTGATCATGGGACACAGCCAGGGAGGAGCAATCGCTTATTTGCTCACATCTCACCTGCATTATTTAAAAGAATCCGGAGATCTGAATAAAGAAATTAATTTTAAAACCTATTGTAGTGCCTCACCTAAACCAGGAAATTTATATTATGCCTATGATTTTGAGCATATTACTCAAGGCGGGTATGCTTTTCTCATAATAAATCCATACGATTGGGTGCCGGAAGTGCCAATTTCAATACAAACGCTTAAGGATTTTAATCCCACAAACCCATTCGTCAATGCAGAGGCGATGATCAAGGATCAGACAATTCCAAAGCGCTGGTTTTTAAAACATGCATACAATAAGCTCAATAAACCAACATTGAAAGCTCAACGCAATTATGAAAAATACCTTGGTAAAATGACTTATAAAATGGTCGAGAAAAATCTTCCCGGTCTTGAAGTGCCGGAATATCTTTCAACTAATAATTATATGCGTGCGGGTGTGCCAATCATTATGGAACCACATAAAGCCTATTTGGACAGCTTTCCCGAAAAATCTGAAGATGTTTTTGAGCATCATTTTCACCAGGCATATTTAACTCTGGCAAAAGAACTACCTGAAGAGCTATATAAAAATAACCCGGGACTGCCGGAAGGAAGATGGATAGTCGAAAGCAAAATATTTACAACCAGCAATGATTCTATACCTGAACTTCCAGTTCCCTATTTGACAATTGAAGGGGATAATCGTGCGGTTAAAGGAAATACCGGATGTAATAGTTTTATAGGAGAATATCTGATTGATGGAGATCGGATAATGTTTATAATGAACGGTCCAATGACTTTAAAAGCATGTCCCGGAGATCAGGAGGATAAATTTTTAAATAATCTTAAAATCACTGATGGATATTATTTCGATAATGACAAAATATTCCTCACATCTAATGGAAATGATATCCTCGTATTGGAAAGGGAGTAAGAGAAATTTATCAATAGTAAACGATTAGAAAAGGCATTTTTTTAGTGAATTATAGTGATGTAATTCGTATCCTTGAAGATATTTTCATACTGGAAGTTCTTATAATATCTATGACTATTAATGCTTCCGCACTTTATTATTTATCATTATGGCAAATCTGGAATTCAACGCTAAATTAGTTCAAAAATTACCACTACAAGAAGGTCAAGGGAAGAACGGGCCCTGGAAGAAACAAGATGTCATTGTCGAAACTATTGAAGACAAATTTCCCAAGAAAGTTTGTGTTTCTATCTGGGGAGATAAAATTGACGAATCTGTTTTAAATGAGGGGGCTGTTTTAAATATTGCTTTTAATGTAGAAAGCAGGGAGTATAATGGTCGCTGGTATACTGACGTTAAAGCATGGAGAATTCAGCCAGCAAATGCCGGTCAGGGACCTCAGGGAGGTGGAGCTACACCACCGGATTTTCCTCAGGCACCGATGCCGACAGAAGAGCCTCCATTTGATTCACCGGAAGATGATCTACCATTTTAATAATATAAGGCAGTGAATTCACTGCCTTAATTTTTTTCCGGTAATAAAGGTAAATCATCATATATTGAAGCTTTCACCATCGTATTAATAACGTCTTCGGCCTGGAAAAATTTACCAGCCACTGTTCCACCCAATTCTTTCTTTATTTTTTTGTAATATTTAACTCGTAAGGCTATTTCTTCTTTCTGGATGGATATCATGTCATTAACCATTTTATCGATTTTCTCATCGGTTAAAGACGAATAATTCGTTGCATATTCATTAATTAAATCGATTCTTTCTTTACTAATCTTTTTCCTTTTACTTTCGTAATCATTGTAAATTTCCCAGAAGTGAGTAGCTCTTCCTTCGGTTAATCCCATAAATTCAGCTATTGCGGCCTTTTTTTCGAGTTCAAACATATCCATTACAATTTCTGCTTCATTTTGAGCATTAATCGTCGTAGTAATACAAATAATTGAGAAAAGTAGTAGAATGGTTTTCATTTTTCTGACTGGTTTAATAATAATTGTTGACTATAATAATTTACACAATTCACTGGAAACCTGATCTTTATTCAGTCTATAAATCCTTATTTTTCAGTGAATAAACTATTTGAAGTTTTAGTAAATTTTGAATTTTTATTAATAACCTTATCATTTTTAATAAAAACCTGTATTTTTGCCTCACTTTGGGATCTTAGCTCAGTTGGTTTAGAGCGCTGCCTTGACAGGGCAGAGGTCGTGGGTTCGAATCCCTCAGATCCCACTTTCTTTTCTAAAACTTTAATGATCATGCCGGTTTACGATGTTATAATTGTTGGTGGAGGAGCATCAGGCTTTTTCTGTGCAGCCAATCTTTTACATCGTAACCCAAACCTTAAAATTCTTATCCTTGAGCGTTCGCCCAAAGTTTTAAATAAAGTCAGAATTTCCGGTGGTGGAAGATGCAATGTTACGCATGCTGTTGATTCTATTCAGGATCTGATCAATGCCTACCCAAGGGGAGGGAAAAAATTGCGAAAATTGTTTAATCGGTTTGATACCCGTTCGACAGTGAAGTGGTTTGAGGAAAGAGGAGTGAAAATTAAAACAGAGTCAGATGGACGCATGTTTCCGATCACCGATTCATCAGAAACTATTATCAAAACACTTTTAAAAGCAACCACTCGGGCTGAAATAAAGGTAAAACAAAAGGCAGAAGCGTTAGAATATATAAATGAGCAATGGCAAGTCAAGTGTGGTGATTCTCAATATCGATCTAAAGCCGTTTTTTTTGCTCCTGGTGGTTTATCAAAATCAGATCAATATAAATTCATTGATAATTTAAATTTTAAAATAGTCCCACCGGTTCCATCATTATTTACTTTTAATTCTCCTGCCTCCGGATTTAAAAATCTAATGGGGGTTTCTGTTAAAGAAGGGGCAGTAAAGCTTGCCGGATCAAAATTAGAGGCTTCAGGACCTGTATTGATTACGCATTGGGGATTTAGTGGTCCTGCACCGTTGAAGTTATCTTCTTTGGGAGCCAGGGAGATTCACAGTAAAAATTACAAAGGAGATTTGCTGATTAATTGGACTCCGTTTTTTGATGAAAAGATTTTTTCAGAAAAATTCAATCAAAGTATTGAAGAACAACGTAATAAGCTTTCCAAAAATTATAAGTTTGCCGATATTCCCGTGCGTTTGATGGAAAAGTTACTGGAAATATCGCAGATAGAAGAAAGTCGGCCTCTGACAGAGTGGTCGAAAAAACAAAAAACAAATTGTTTGAAAACCTGTTCAGATGTATGGTGCATTTTTCAGGTAAAACCACGTTTAAAGAAGAGTTTGTTACTGCAGGAGGAATATCATTGTCGGATATTGATTTAAATTCAATGGAAGCAAAAAAACATCCGAATCTTTTTATGGGCGGAGAAGTGTTAGACGTTGATGCAGTGACCGGAGGGTTTAATTTTCAATTTGCCTGGAGTTCTGCCTATGTAGCATCTGAAGCTATTTTGTTAAAACTATAGTTATATCATGACGTATTAATAGTCAAATACCTTTATTGATGAAACGATTTTTTACAGCATTTTTACTTGCAGGACTTTTTATTTCCTGCACCGGACATAAGAATCAGACCGAAGAAGCCAACAGGGAGACGAAGATTATAAACAACGCCATTGAAGCTCATGGCGCTCAATTCCTTGATAATGGTAAACTGAAATTTATTTTTAGAAATGGCCACTATACTGTTGAAGAAATAAATGGTCAGTTTAAATATGAGAGGCTTATTTCAAAAGGGGATTCTGTATACAGGGATATATTGACCAATGATAAATTTGTAAGGTTGTACCAGGGGGATACGCTGGAATTAAGTCCTACCGAAGTTTCTAAATATAAAAACGGTCTTAATGCAGTAGTTTATTTCGCGACACTTCCTCAGTCACTTTCAGATGATGCCGTGGTGGCAGAATACCTTGGAGATATGACTATTAAAGGAAATGAATACTATAAAATAAAGATTTCGTTCCAGGAAAATGGTGGAGGGCAAGATCATGAAGATGTTTTCGTTTACTGGGTTAATAAGGATACTGATTTAATTGATTACTTAGCCTACGTATACCATACAGATGGTGGGGGTATGAGATTTCGTGAAGCATTTAATAAAAGAAATATAAATGGTGTAGTAATACAAGATTACAAAAATTACAAACCGATGGTTGCTGGCCTTAAAGTTCAGGACGTTGATGAATTGTTCGTTAATGGAGATCTTGAATTAGTCAGTGTGATAAAAACTGAAGAACCTGAGGTAGAAGTTTACTGAGGTAGGTTTTTATATAGATAGATTTTTTATCAGCACAAATAAATTATATATCTTTAAAAAAATATTGTGTGGTAGTAAATTTTGGTATGGTTTTTATCGTATTAGTTATTAAACGATAAAACCAACAGGGATATTTAATAGATGAGATTACTGACGATAGCTGTATTTATTTTTTCTCAATTGATCATTCTGGCTCAGAAGGTTCCCCAAAAACCTGTATCCAGAAATATCAATATTCCTAATCAAAGACATTTGGCTCCTGCATTGAGAGGCGACGGGAGTGCTATGATTTTCACCTCCAGTTATTCGCCATCTCAAAAGCTTGAAGTAATGTATTCTGAAAAGACTTCTTCAGGATGGAGCAAAGCTGAACCTGTTGATGTAATCAATGCGACAAAAAACCTCAATTATATCGGTGGATATAGCATCTCATTTGATGGTGAATCTGTTTTTTTTACTTCTGCCAGAGGATCTGGTTTTGGTGGCTATGACATGTATGAAGTCGATAAACAAGGTGGCTATTGGATGAAACCCAGAAATCTTGGTAAGCCAATCAACAGTGAAATGCATGAAGGAAGTCCTTCCCTATCGCCGGACGGCAGAACTATGTATTTTATGCGATGTGAAGATATGGATAACACCTCAGGGAGTGGTTGTCAGATAATGATGGCACAAAGACGTGGTGGGACATATTGGCATGATCCGACTCCACTTCCGGAACATATCAATATCGGTAATACGATGAATCCTAAAATATTGTCTGATAACAAAACTTTGATTTTTAGCTCAGACAGACCAGGTGGAAAGGGAGGAATGGATCTTTATATTACCCGTTATGAAGACGGTGTCTGGACGACCCCAATTAATATTGATGCGATAAATACACCAGGTGATGATTTGTTTGCCGATGTTCCGGGTAAGGGAGATATTATTTATTTCACAAAAAAAGTAGATAATTACCCTCAAATCTGGATGGCCAAGCTTCCAAAAGAATTTCAGCCTTCTTCTGTCGTTTTTGTCGATGGACGGGTGGTTGATGGGGCTACCGGGAATCCAATGGAAGCCTTTGTGCAAATATACAGGGCAAGCGACAGAAAACTGATCACTAATGATCGATCAGGTCCTACTTCAGGGTTGTTTGAGCTATTTGTTACCGGCGGAGAAACATATGACTTTTCTGTTTCTTCATTCGATCCTTCGTATATGATCTATGCAAGGCCATTGATGCTGGATACCTTATCATATAGTCTGAGAGAACGAAAAGCAATTACCCTTGAGCCTATTGAGCCAGGAAAAGAATACTGGCTGTATGGACTGGGCTTCAAGAATGAATATGACTCACTAAACGATTTAGCCTTTTTTGACTTACAGAGAATAATAAAAACTCTGAAAGGAAATAGAAACTGGAAAGTGAATATGACTGTTCACTTAGCTAACTTTAAAAAGGACAGTATTCAATCTGATCCGGATCTGACTGAAATGGTAATGGATACTACTATGGTATCACGACTTGCAGTTGTTATGGATAGTTTGGAAATAACCGGACCTGAAGAGTTGTCCAAATATTTATATGATAGCGTAGCGATTGATTCAAGTAAGATCTATTTCCAGGTTGAAAAAATGATCGACACATTAGATGTAGATACTTTTTATACGAATGATCGTCGTGAAAAACAGGCTCAGATGATCAGGGATTATTTCCTTGGAAGAGGCGTTCCAGAGCAAATATGGAGTGTTAATGTAGCTCCGGTGGATGAAGATAATGAAACTGAATATCCTGATGACTATAATAAGGATGTATGGGTCAGGATAAGATATGATGAAGTACAACAATAAAAAAAGAGCACCTTAAGTGCTCTTTTCTATTTATGCAGTAGAATATCGTAGATTAATTTTTTCAATTATTTCTTCCTCTTCATTTCTGATCAAATGTTCCCATGGGCCGGTTGGCATTAATAGCTTCATAGTCAGTGGAGCAGTTTCAATCACTAAAAACAAAAGTATAATAAAGTAGTGAACTAATTTCTGCTCGGGATATCGTTTCAAAACAGCTTCAAGTGCCTGGAATTTTAAAATCAAGCCCGATTGAAAGTTGCTGAGATAATCTTCCAGCTCAGATTGTTTTTGATTTTGGAGAGCTACTCTGTATGAATTTAGAGAGTCTTTAGTACTTTCAAAATCTGACCTGAATGCTTCCAGTTCGGATTGAGCCTCATCTGCCTGTTGTTTTTTAATTCTATATATTGGGCCTGGTGAAACTTTACCACTACCACCTGTTCCGTCTGCTTCTCTTCTTGCTTCTTCGCGAAGTTCATTTCTTAAACTTTCCAGCCTTTTAAGTTCTGTGTCACCTGCAACCAGAATACTGTCAATTCTATTTTCATACTTTGCATAAGCACTATCTATGTCAGCTGTTCTTTCTTTGATAACTTCTCTTTTAAGTACTGCTGATTCTGTTTCTATTTCAGCAGCAAATAATTTTAGTTCCATCGGTTTGGCTACAGTTATTGCAATTACAGCAGCTAATGCCAGTCGTGGAAGCCCCTGTTTCCAGAGATGCCTTCCTTTATAACGATAGAGTCCCATTAGTAGCAACCGGTCAATTGTCAGGATAAATAATCCCCATATAATACCAATGGCTATGGCGGGATAAACTTCATTAAATACAAAGTGCAGGGCGTATGAACCTGAGAGAACTGCAAATATTGCGGTAAGCAATACGAGTAAGCCTGATGCAGAAAATCTCAGCCTTTCCATTTTATAAGGCTTTATCGCCTCAGGAGGTATGCCGGCACACCATATCAGGAATCTTTCGATACCGGATATAGGCTTTTCTTTGTTCTCCTTTTCCTCAGGAGAATTCGATTTGTTGTCTGTCATAATAAAAATAACTTTCCGAAAAGTATTTTATTGTGTACAGAATATGTGCCAGTATGTTTAAATACTTGTTTTCCAACAGGTAACAAAAAGGTGGTTTAAAAAAAATGTTCAATGTTGAACAACCCTTTCCAACCTTTGATACACATTGTGTGTCTATTAAATACAGGCCCGTTAAACCTAAACCTAAACCTATTTTTTAAACTTATAAGTGAAGAAAGTTGATTGGTGGGTCAGAATTTCCGGTAATGATTGTCAGTCGTTGAGATATACGTCGAGTAATCCATCCGGAAGGTCGACTTTCAAAATTTTCTCATCCCGGTCAAGACCTTTGAGAATGACATCGTTAACGGGGATTAAAACCTCGGAGTCTTTAAAATCCATAACGATCAGGTCTTGTCCGGGATGATTTATTATATGGTTAACAACCCCCAGTTCGCCCTGATTTTCATCAATTATTTTAAATCCGACTATTTCGTGGTAGTAAAATTGATTACCCGTTAATTCTGGTAATGCTTGTAAAGGCAGATAAAGCCCATGGCCCTTCATTTTTTCTGCCTCTTCTAATGTTTGAATATCTTCAAAGGCGATGATGCCTTTATTCCCTTTTACAGAAAGTGATTCAATAAAAAATGGAACCAGTTGTCCGTCTATTTCAACGAATACTGATTCCATTTCTGAATATTCTTCAGGATTATCGGAGTCTATAAAGATCTGTAATTCTCCCTGAACTCCGTGGAGTCTGGTTATGTAACCCAGTTGAAAACAAGAGTTAATATCCATTCTCCGAAACTATTAATCTTCTTTTTTATCCTGATTTTCTTCTTCTGATGCAGGAGTAGGAGTCTCTTCTGCAGATGCTTCGGTAGACTCTTCGCTTGCTTCAGCAGTTGCTTCTTCGCCAGCTTCCTCTTCCTCTTCATCAGCTTTAGCTTCTGCTTCAGCCTCAGCTTGCTTAGCAGCGATTGCTTCTGCACGAGCAGCGCTAACTTTCGCTTCAGCTTCAAGTCTTGCTTTTGCTTCTGCTTCTTTCTTAGCTGAGATAGTATCAGTTTTCTTAGAAATGCTCTCTTCTTTCTCTTTCATCCAGGCTTCAAATTTCTTATCTGCCTCTTCCTGAGTGATTGCACCCTTGTTAACTCCTATCTGAAGGTGTTTTTTAAACATCAGCCCTCTGTAAGATAGCATAGCACGTACAGTATCTGTAGGCTGAGCTCCTTTTAACAACCAATCCAATGCTTTGTCATTGTCGATGTCGATTGTTGCAGGGTCAGTCGTAGGGTTGTACGTACCGATTTTCTCGATAAATTTACCGTCACGCGGCGCTCTCGAGTCAGCGATGATAACGCTGTAAAATGGGCGCTTCTTGCGTCCACCTCTTTGTAATCTGATTTTTACTGCCATAAATTGTTACGTTTGTGAAGGATCACGTCCCTCGATCCGTTTTTTAATTGGAACGCAAAAGTACTTTATTTTAATTAATCCTGAAAGCCAGTCCGTTAAAATTATATCTTATATAGAGTATTTTTTAATAAAAGTAATTTAACATCGTTTAGAAGTACGAAATTATTTATTTTAACATGATATAAAATTGATATGCCTCACTGTGTTTTCGACCATTTAAGTTGAATATCAGTTAAATTCGCGTAACCGCTTAAGCGGTTTTTATATATCTTCCAGATTAAATACCTTTGTATCGAAACGAGTATTCAAATATAGAACATGGATAACTACTCATACCTAAGTAATGCACACTCATCTTACATCGATGAGTTGTATGCTGATTACAAAAAAGATCCTGAGAATGTTGATAAAACCTGGCAACGATTTTTTGAAGGTTTTGAATTCGCTCAGGAGCAATATGGAGAAAACGGACAAGGATCAAAAGCTGGTGCTCAGGCAGGACTTCTTGATGACAAAGAAATCAGAGTCAGAGCACTCATTCATGCCTATCGTTCAAGAGGGCACCTCAGGTCTAAAACCAATCCCGTAAGAGAAAGAAGGGATAGAAAAGCAATTCTTGATTTACCGGATTTTAATTTATCTGAATCTGATCTTGAAAAAGAATTCGACGCTGGTGAAGAAATCGGGATTGGCAGAGCCAAACTAAAAGATATAGTAGCCGCACTCAAAAATATTTATGAAGGACATGTCGGGTTCGAATATCTTTATATCAGAGAGCCGGAAGTACTTGACTGGTTTAAGAAAAAAAGTGAAAAAGATGCGCTCAATTTTGATCCTTCAACTGAAGATAAAAAGCGTATTCTAAGGAAACTAAATCAAGCAGTGGTATTTGAGAATTTTCTGCATACCAAATATTTGGGTCAGAAAAGGTTTTCTCTTGAAGGAGGAGAAACAACTATTCCTGCGCTTGATTCTATTATACATTATTCTGCTGACCTTGGAGTTGAAGAGGTGATAATAGGAATGGCCCACCGTGGCCGTCTGAATGTCCTTGCCAATATCATGGGTAAGACATACGAACACATATTCAACGAGTTTGAAGGACAGGCAGAACCTGATTTAACTATGGGGGATGGTGATGTGAAGTATCACATGGGTTATTCATCCCAGATCCAAACTGAAAATGGGAAAGAAGTTAACGTAAAGTTATCTCCTAACCCATCACACCTGGAGGCTGTGGATCCGGTAGTAGAAGGATTTGCCAGGGCGAAGCTCGATGGACAATATAATAAGGAACACGACAAGGTTTTACCTATCTTAATACATGGTGATGCTGCAATTGCCGGACAAGGTGTTGTTTATGAAGTAACTCAAATGTCACAACTTGAAGGTTACCATACAGGTGGTACCATTCATTTTGTTATTAATAACCAGGTAGGATTTACTACAGATTTTGACGATGCCAGATCATCGATCTATTCAACTGATGTTGCAAAGGTTATTGATGCTCCGGTTCTACATGTAAATGGAGACGATCCGGAAGCTGTAGTGTTTTGTGTGAAGCTAGCTGTAGAGTACAGACAAAGATGGCATAAGGATATTTTTATCGATATGGTTTGCTATCGTCGTCATGGTCACAACGAAAGTGATGAACCGAAATTTACTCAGCCATCTCTTTATAATATTATTAGTAAGCACGCAAACCCAAGAGAGGTATATAACAAAAAGCTTGTTGAACGTGGTGAAGTAGATGCAAAATTGGCGAAGTCAATGGATAAGGAGTTCAGAAGTCTTCTTCAGGACAGGCTGAATATGGTGAAGGAAGAACCTCTCGATTACCATTATCAGCAGATGGAGAAGGAATGGAAGGAACTTCGCCGTAGTAAACCGAAAGATTTCGAACAATCGCCTGAAACAGGAATTGATGAAGATACAATTAAAAAGATCGGAGAGGCTTTAACTTTTACTCCGGAAGGGTTTAAGCCTTTAAAACAGATCGAAAAGGCACTGAAAATTCGAAAAGAAGAGTTCTTTAAATCAGGTGAGTTTAGTTGGGCAAGTGCTGAGCTAATGGCCTACGGTTCTATTCTTCTTGAAAACAGAACGGTTAGATTGACAGGTCAGGATGTCCAGCGTGGAACATTTTCACACAGGCATGCCATCATTAGGGATGCAAATTCTGGCGAGGGTTTTAATAGCCTTAACCACATGACTGATGATCAGGGCTCATTCGAAATTTACAACTCTCTGCTTTCTGAATTTGCAGTAATGGGCTTTGAATTTGGGTATGCCATGGCCAACCCAAGTGCGTTAACTATTTGGGAAGCTCAGTTTGGTGACTTTGCCAATGGTGCTCAGGTGATCATCGACCAGTTTTTAGCTCCGTCTGAAACAAAATGGCAACGAATGAATGGCCTGGTTTTATTACTTCCTCATGGATATGAAGGTCAGGGGCCAGAACATTCGAACGCCAGACCGGAAAGATTCTTACAGCTTTGTGCAGAATATAATATGCAGGTAGTTAACATTACTGAGGCCAGTAACTTTTTCCATGCTTTAAGAAGACAACTTGCATGGCAATTTAGAAAGCCTTTAATAGTGATGTCTCCTAAATCATTGTTGAGAAGTCCTAAAGCTGTATCTCCTAAAGAAGAATTTACTTCAGGACGATTCAGGGAAGTACTTGATGATAAGGAGGTAGATCCAAAGAAAGTAAGAAAGGTTGTTTTATGTACAGGTAAACTTTATTATGACCTGACAGAGGCCAGAAAAGAGAATAAATCTGATGATGTAGCACTTATCAGAGTGGAACAGCTTTATCCGTTCCCGGAAGCTCAGGTAAATAATCTGATCGAGAAAAAATATACCAAAGCGAAGGAGTTTGCGTGGGCTCAGGAAGAACCTGCGAACATGGGTTACTATAGCTTTTTATTTATGAATTGGGGTAAGGCAAAAGACTTTACGTTGATTTCAAGAAAGCCAAGTGCTTCTCCTGCTACTGGATATCCAAAAGTTCACAAGGAAGAGCAAGACCGAATTATTGAAGCTGTTTTTAAATAAAAAAGAAAATAAACTATAGATCTATGAGTCTGGAAATGAAAATTCCTGCCGTTGGTGAATCAATTAATGAAGTAACTATCGGCAACTGGTTAAAGCAGGACGGCGACCATGTAGAAATGGATGAGCCGATCTGTGAAATTGAATCAGACAAAGCAACATTTGAAGTGACTGCTGAGGCAGAAGGAACGTTGAAGATCAAGGCTGAAGAAGGAGATACATTAAATATAGGTGATGTGCTGTGCGAAATTGAAGAAGGTGAAGGGGGTGGATCATCCGATAATGATTCTGATTCCTCTGAAAGCTCTTCAGAAGACAGCAAGTCAGAGAAGAAAGATTCTGAGGACAAGTCTGATAAAGAAGATAAAGAAAAATCATCTGGTTCCAAGTCAACAGGAGAAGTAGTGGAAATGAATGTTCCAACTGTTGGCGAATCGATCACTGAAGTGACTTTGGGTTCATGGTTGAAGTCAGATGGTGATTTCGTTGAAATGGATGAAGAGATCGCGGAGATCGAATCTGATAAAGCTACTTTCGAATTAACAGCTGAAGCACAGGGAATCCTGAGAATTGAAGCACAGGAAGGGGATACTCTTGAGATTGGTGATTTGATTTGTAAGATCGAAGTTACCGAAGGAGGTGAGTCATCTGATTCAGACGATTCTGACAGTTCATCTTCTGAAAAGAGTGGATCTTCAGATAAAAAAGAGTCTGAATCTGAGGATGGATATGCTAAAGGTCATCCATCACCAGCTGCAGCTAAAATTCTCGCTGAAAAAGGCATCAGTCCTGAGGAAGTTAAGGGAACAGGTCCTGGTGGAAGAATCACCAAAGAGGATGCTCAGAATGCTAAGAAGTCGGAAGGCAAAAAGGAGTCTTCATCTAAAAAAGAAGAATCCAAAGCACCTGCTTCAGCATCTAAAGGAGAAAGAAATGCTGAGAGAAAGCGCATGAGCAGTATGCGTAAGACAATTGCCAAGCGTTTAGTTTCTGTGAAGAATGAAACTGCTATGCTCACTACATTTAACGAAGTGAACATGCAGCCAATCATGGATCTCAGAAAGAAATACAAAGAAAAATTCAAAGAAAAGAATGGCGTTGGATTAGGATTCATGTCTTTCTTCACTAAGGCTGTTTGCCAGGCATTGCTTGAGTGGCCGGCAGTTAATGCACAGATTGATGGTGATGAGATGATCTATCACGATTACTGTGATGTTTCAATTGCAGTATCAACACCAAAAGGACTTGTAGTTCCTGTGATAAGAAATGCTGAGCAGCTTGGGTTTGCTGATATTGAATCTGAAATTATCAGGTTAGCAACAAAAGCGCGTGATGGTAAGCTTTCGATGGATGAAATGCAGGGCGGAACATTTACAATTACCAACGGAGGAATCTTTGGTTCAATGATGAGTACTCCAATCATTAATGCTCCTCAGTCAGCTATTCTCGGTATGCACAATATCGTAGAAAGGGCAATGGTTGAAAACGGAGAGGTAGTTGTAAGACCAATGATGTATGTAGCATTATCATATGATCACAGGGTGATCGATGGTAAGGAATCTGTAAGTTTCCTTGTACGAGTTAAGGAACTTCTTGAAGATCCTGCAAGATTGATGCTTGGTATCTAATTTTTTTCATTAAGAAAAACAATATTTAAAATGGAATATGATGTAATCGTAGTTGGTTCAGGTCCCGGTGGTTATGTGGCGGCAATTAGATGCGCACAATTGGGAATGAAGACCGCTATCGTTGAGAAATATAATAGCCTTGGAGGTACATGTCTTAATGTAGGTTGTATCCCTTCCAAAGCACTTTTAGACTCATCAGAGCATTATCACAATGCTGATACAACTTTTAAAGATCACGGTATTAAATTATCAAATCTAAAGCCTGATCTGAAGCAGATGATCAAAAGGAAGGATGATGTGGTATCACAGACAGTTGGTGGTATCGATTATCTGATGAAGAAAAATAAAATTGATGTACATACCGGTCTTGGGTCATTCGTTGATAAAAACACGATCAAAGTAGCTCCTGAGAAAGGAGATGCAAAGGAGATCAAGGGTAAGAATATTATTATCGCAACCGGTTCCAAACCAAGTACTCTTCCATTTATCAAACTTGATAAAGAAAGAGTAATTACCAGCACTGAAGCGTTAAAGATGAAGGAGATTCCAAAGAATCTTGTGATTATCGGTGGTGGAGTTATTGGGTTGGAGTTAGGGTCAGTCTATGCACGTCTTGGTGCAAAAGTTCAGGTAGTAGAATACATGGACAGCATCATTCCTACAATGGATAAAACGATGGGTAAAGAACTTCAGAAGTCTCTGAAGAAATTAGGCTTTGAATTCTTCCTTAAGCATAAGGTAACTGAAGTAGAAAATACAGGTAAGGAAGTGAAAATAGTCGCTGAATCACCTAAAGGAGAGAATGTAGAGCTGAAAGGTGATTATTGCCTTGTGTCAATTGGTCGTCATGCTTACACAGAAGGTCTTGGTCTGGATAAAGTGGGCATAAAAACTGACGATAGAGGTAGAGTTGAAGTTGATAAGAATTTGAAAACCGGCGTTGGTAATATTTATGCCATCGGGGATGTTGTCAAGGGAGCAATGCTGGCTCATAAGGCGGAAGAAGAAGGTACTTTTGTAGCGGAAGTAATTGCAGGGCAAAAGCCACATATTAATTATAATCTCATACCGGGAGTTGTATATACCTGGCCTGAAGTTGCTTCTGTCGGTAAGACAGAACAACAATTAAAAGAAGACAAAGTACCTGTAAAAACTGGTAACTTTCCTTTTAAAGCGTTAGGTAGAGCACGTGCAAGTATGGACATCGATGGTGTAGTTAAAGTTCTTGCTCATAAAGAAACGGATGAAATACTCGGCGTACATATTATCGGCGCAAGAGCAGCGGATATGATCGCTGCAGGAGTTACTGCTATGGAATATCGCGCTTCGGCTGAAGATGTTGCAAGAATGTCTCATGCTCACCCGACTTATATGGAAGCATTTAAAGAGGCTTGTCTGGCTGCTACCGAAAACAGACCAATACATATTTAAGAATACAATACACTGTTTATAATTGAGCCGGTGCTAAATGCACCGGCTTTTTTAGTTTTCTAAAGTGGTTTGCAGGAAATGAAGGGCAATGTCTTCATGCAAATTTTTAGGCGATTTTTTGTTGAAATTTTAATGCTTCTGTTCGGGTTGCTTTTGATTAAATACTATACTTTTGAGGTCCTGATTTAAAGTAAAATTAAATATATGAGTGTTGAAAGGCATGTTCTGAAAATAGCTTCAGAATTAAATTTACCAATAAAAGGAGTTACAGCGACTGTTGAACTTTTGGAGGAAGGAGCTACGATTCCTTTCATTTCAAGATATAGAAAAGAGAGAACCGGTAGCCTTGATGAGGTGAATATTTCTTCGATCAGCGACCGACTAACTCAGTTAAAAGAACTGGATAAAAGAAGGGAGACTGTATTAAAATCAATCGACGACCAGGGCAAGCTTACCCCGGAACTCAAAAAAGCGATTGAAGAAGCTGAAACGTTGTCTAAACTGGAGGACCTATATCTTCCATACAAGCCAAAAAGGAGAACAAAGGGTACAATAGCCAAGGAAAAAGGTCTGGAGCCACTTGCGAAAAAGTTATTTACCCAGGAATCTTTCGATGTGACCACTGAGGCAGAAAAGTATCTTTCAGATGAGAAAGACAAAGAGGTCAAAAGTGTTGAAGAAGCCTTACAAGGAGCTCGTGACATTATTGCAGAATGGGTAAATGAAAATGCTGATGTTCGTGAAGCTCTAAGGACAATGTTCAGGAATAAGGCGATCATCAAATCAAAAGTGATTACCGGTAAAGAAGAAGAAGCAGCCAAATATAAAGATTATTTTGAGTGGGAAGAGCCCCTTTCAAAAGCACCATCTCACAGGATTCTGGCAATGAGAAGAGGTGAAAAAGAACTTTTTCTCATGCTTGATATATCCGTAGATAAGGATGAAGCCATCAGTCTCGTGAGTAAAATGATTCTTGAAGGTAATTCGGAAGCAGCAAAAGAGGTTGAAAAAGCGATTGAAGATTCTTACAAAAGACTTTTAAAACCTGCTATCGAGACTGAGATGAGGATGGAGTCTAAGAAAAGAAGTGATGAAGAGGCAATTAAAGTTTTTGCTGAAAACCTGAAGGAACTACTACTTGCCTCTCCGCTAGGTGAAAAAGCAGTTTTAGCTATTGATCCGGGATTCAGAACAGGATGTAAAGTAGTCGCACTAGATAAACAAGGTAAGCTTCTTGAGAACACGACTATATTCCCGAATGAGCCTCAAAAAAGATCACTGAATCAGAAGCGGTGGTTATGGCTTTAATTCAAAAATACAATCTGGAAGCCATTGCAATAGGTAATGGTACAGCCGGAAGAGAAACTGAAGCTTTTTGTAAAAACATCAAGTTTCCTTTTGAGGTCCCCGTCATTTCAGTAAATGAAAGTGGGGCTTCAATATATTCAGCAAGTGATGTGGCCAGGGAAGAATTTCCTGATCAGGATCTGACAGTAAGAGGAGCAGTATCAATCGGTAGAAGATTGAAAGATCCGTTAGCTGAGCTTGTAAAAATCGATGCTAAATCAATCGGAGTAGGACAGTATCAACATGATGTAGATCAATCTTCACTTAAAAAAGGGCTTGATACAGTAGTAGAAAGTTGTGTGAATGCCGTAGGAGTGGAAGTTAATTTAGCTTCTAAGCAATTGCTTACCTATGTTTCAGGATTAGGTCCTACACTTGCGAAGAATATAGTTGAATACAGAAACGAAAATGGGGCTTTTAATGGACGCGAAGACCTTAAGAAGGTCAAGCTGATGGGCGATAAAGCATTTGAACAAGCGGCAGGTTTCTTAAGAGTCAGAAATAGTAAGCATCCTCTCGACTCAAGTTCTGTACACCCGGAAAGTTATCCGATCGTAGAGAAAATGGCTGAAGATCTTGGAGCTTCTGTTGAAGACTTAATTAAAGATAAGTCGCTTAGAGCTAAGATCGATCTTAAAAAATATGTTACCGAAGAAGTAGGTCTGCCAACCTTAAATGATATAATGAAAGAACTTGATAAGCCGGGAAGAGATCCTCGGGCTGAATTCGAGATCTTTAGTTTTGATGAAGGAGTGAATAAGGTAGAAGACCTTAAGCCTGGCATGGTGCTTCCGGGTATCGTTACAAATGTTACCAAATTCGGAGCCTTTGTTGATGTAGGTGTTCATCAGGATGGGCTGGTTCATATTTCTGAACTGAGCAATGAATTTGTTAGTGATCCTGCGGAAGTGGTGAAAGTTTCGCAAAAGGTTGAGGTAAGAGTAGTGGAAGTTGATTTTAACAGGAACAGGATATCTCTATCTATGAAAGATGAAAATACAAAACCTGTAAGAAAGAAAAGTGCAAAGAAAAAGGAAGAATCCGAGGGTGATATGGCTTCTAAACTGAAAAAACTTAAAGGCCTCTGGAATAACTAAATAAAAAAACCCGGTAGAATAAATCTATCGGGTTTTTAACCTATAAACCAATTAATTCTAATTTATGCAGCGTGCATTGATTTGAATTTTAAACAGTATTTCATGTGCTTTTTCTGAATAAGTAATAATTCACTTAGATCAAGACTGAATTCCTTATTGTAAAGTCTGTAGATCAGTTGCCATTCTTCCTGGGCCATAAAGCCGTCACTATTGGCAATTGTTGCCATCCAGGCAACTGCCTCGATCTGAAACTTTTTAGATCTGGTTTTAAGATCCTTGATACATTCATTCATAACCTCGTCCTCTTCTCTGGACATAAGCAAAGGTAAAGTTGATTCTACTTCGTCTTCAGAAATTTCCTCATGCTCACACATTGCTTTAAAGAATATTTTTTCATTCTCACTTATTCTTCCATCTGCTGAGGCTGTCAGATAATAAAGTTTAATAAGAATTGAATTTTCGCTCCTGGTGTTCATAGTGGTAATATGATTGGGTTACTAAATTTAAAAAGTATCTTTAAAAAAGTAAATATTGTGTTTGTTTACTTTTAAATACCTCAGAAGACAATCTTGTAACCGATAAATCCTATTAATTATAGGAATACAAAAAAAACGGGGATTAACTCCCCGTTTTTATCGATAAATATTTTAGTTTTTTTAAAAAGCTGATGCTAAACCACCAAATATTGCGATTACAAACATTAAAGCATAAAAACCCAGGAATATAATAGCAATGATTCCATAAAATTTAAATAACCTTTTTAGGTTTTTAAGTCCATTTTCAAAATCGGTGTTCACTCCAGCTTCTATTCCAGCTTTTGTTTTAGATCCAAAAGTGAATAGGAAATACGAAGGAATAAAACTGATAATAGCGAAAATGACATAAAAGACAATAAAAAATCCAGCTCCCATAAAACCCGGAAGTTGAGTGTCTGCGCCACCCATACTTGCTAGTGTTCCCATAGTGCCACCCATAAAGATTCCCATAATGAGGGTAAGACCAGAACCAATAAAACCTAATATTCCAAGAAATCTAGCCCATTTAGAAGCTTCAGTTAAATTAGCCTTTACCATAGAATTCAAAGCCAAAGCTTCTCCACTGTTTTGATCGAGTATACTGTTCATATTTAATAGTTAGTTTTAAAAATATTGACAAGTATAAGGATGATCGAAAGTATAAGTCAATAAATTACGTAAAATTATTAATAATATTTTTAAGATTTATACTCCACTTTTTTTTATTCACAGTTGGTTGTTCTAATTTTGTGCAATTTATGTTTTCCATCTAACAAAATATAAAAATGCCAAAAGATCCCGGTATTAAATCCGTCTTAATTATTGGAAGTGGCCCGATCGTTATTGGTCAGGCGTGTGAGTTTGATTATTCTGGTTCTCAAGCCTCAAGATCATTGAGAGAAGAAGGAATTGAAGTGACCCTGATAAATTCCAATCCAGCAACGATCATGACTGACCCTGTTACTGCAGATAACGTGTATTTGCGGCCACTGGAAAAAAAGTCAATAATAGAAATTCTTGAAAACCACAAGATTGATGCTGTACTGCCGACAATGGGAGGTCAGACAGCACTTAACCTTGCCGAAGATTGTGAAAAAGCAGGTATCTGGGAAAAATATGGCGTAAAAGTCATTGGAGTAGACTTCGGGGCAATTGCTACAACTGAAGACAGAGAAGCCTTCAGACTAAAAATGACCGAAATGGGCATTCATGTCTGCCAGGGAGAAACAGCCACCAGTTTTCTTGAAGGAAAAGAAATTGCTCAGGAAATAGGTTTTCCACTTGTTATCCGTCCTTCCTACACTTTGGGAGGTTCCGGAGGAGGTTTTGTTCACTCTGCAGAGGAATTTGACAAGGCTCTGACCCACGGTCTTCATTCTTCACCAATCCATGAGGTGCTTATCGAAAAAAGTATTCTGGGCTGGAAAGAGTTTGAGGTTGAGCTCCTGAGAGATAGTATTGGTAATGTGATTATAATCTGTTCTATCGAGAACTTCGATCCGATGGGTATCCATACAGGTGATTCGATCACTGTTGCTCCTGCTCAGACGCTGCCAGATTCTGTTTATCAGAGAATGCGAGATATGGCCATCCGTATGATGAATGGAATTGGTGATTTTGCCGGAGGTTGTAACGTTCAGTTTGCGGTTAATCCGGAAGACGATGATATCGTTGCAATTGAGATCAACCCAAGAGTTTCAAGATCATCTGCATTAGCATCGAAAGCAACAGGTTATCCAATCGCAAAAGTTGCTGCTAAGCTTGCGATAGGTTATACGCTTGATGAGCTTGAAAACCAGATTACTAAAACAACAAGCGCATACTTTGAGCCTGCTCTTGATTATGTGATTGTAAAGATTCCTAGATGGAACTTTGACAAATTTGAAGGTTCGGACAGACGCCTGGGTCTTCAGATGAAGTCGGTAGGAGAAGTAATGGGTATAGGAAGAAATTTCCAGGAAGCCTTACAAAAAGCCTGTCAGTCATTGGAGATCAGGAGAAATGGTCTTGGAGCCGATGGCAGAGAGCTTAAGAAAAGAGAACCTCTATTAGAAAGCTTAAAAACTCCTAGCTGGAACAGGCTGTTCCACATTTATGATGCTTTTAAACTGGGAGTGTCTTTTGATACGATATTTAAATTTACCAAAATAGATCCGTGGTTCCTGCAGCAAATTGAGGAACTGATCGTTTTAGAGAGAGAAATTGAGCAGTATGAGCTGGATTCTTTTCCGAGAGCTCTGATGATGACTGCCAAGAAAAAGGGATATGCTGACAGACAGATAGCTCATTTACTTGGATGTCTTGAAAGCGAAGTTGCAGCCAAGAGAAAAGAAATGGGAGTTAACCGTATCTACAAAATGGTTGATACCTGTGCTGCTGAATTTGAAGCCAAGACTCCTTATTACTACTCTACTTTTGGAGATGAAAACGAAGTTGATCCTAAAAGCGATAAAAAGAAAGTTATTGTTCTTGGTTCGGGGCCTAACAGGATTGGTCAGGGCATAGAATTTGACTATTCATGTGTCCATGGTGTTTTGGCTGCTAAAGAATGTGGTTATGAAACAATCATGATTAACTGTAATCCTGAAACAGTTTCTACAGATTTTGATACAGCTGACAGACTTTATTTTGAGCCGGTTTTCTGGGAGCACATTTATGAGATTATCCAGCTTGAACAACCATACGGAGTGATTGTGCAGCTTGGAGGACAAACGGCATTAAAACTAGCAGAGAAGCTTAATCGATACGGAATCAAAATTCTGGGCACAAGTTACGAAGCACTTGATCTGGCTGAAGACAGAGGTCATTTCTCAGAATTATTAAAGGAAAATGATATTCCGTATCCGGAATTTGGCGTAGCTGAAGATGCTCAGCAAGGTATCGAATTATCAAGAAAGATCGGATTTCCATTGCTGGTAAGACCATCGTATGTATTAGGTGGGCAAAGTATGAAGATTGTTATCAATGAAGATGAGCTTGAAGATCATATCATTGATATTCATAATAAAATTCCTGATAACAGAGTATTACTGGATCATTTCTTAGATGGTGCGATCGAAGCAGAGGCTGATGCAATTTGTGACGGTGAAAATGTATATATAATCGGAATTATGCAGCATATTGAGCCTGCAGGAATTCATTCCGGAGACTCTTATGCAGTTCTGCCACCTTACAATCTCGGCGACCTGATTATAGAACAGATTGAACAGCACACGGAAACAATAGCTAAGGCATTGAAAACAAAAGGACTGATTAATATTCAGTATGCTATTAAAGATGACACCGTATATGTTATCGAGGCAAACCCAAGAGCATCGCGTACAGTGCCATTTATCTGTAAGGCATACAATGAGCCTTATGTAAATTATGCTACCAAGGTAATGCTGGGAGAAAAGAAAGTAACTGACTTTGATTTTAATCCGACTAAGAAAGGTTACGCTATAAAAGTTCCGGTGTTCTCATTCGAGAAATTCCCTAATGTTAATAAGGAATTAGGACCGGAAATGAAATCTACGGGAGAAGCGATCTATTTTATAGATAATCTTCAAGACGATTATTTCTTAAAAATTTACAGAGAACGAAACCTATACTTAAGTAAATAGTTTAAACTAATATGGGAATTGTTTTTAAATTTTTACTGATAGCTTTTGTAGTATATTATATCTTATCGAAGCTATTTGGATTTCTTTTTAGAGTTTTAATAGGAAGGGCTGCAACTCAATACAAAAATCAGCAGCAGCGAGGTTACAGTAACGCAAATCGTCAGCGAAGAGATGGCGAATTAAATGTGGATTATGTACCCGTTAAAGAAAAACCTAAAAGAAAGAGTACTGGTTCCGCACATGGAGAGTACATTGATTTTGAAGAAGTAAAGTAAAATTACTTTAAAATACATGGATTTAAAGGCCAATAGTGTATGCTATTGGCCTTTTTTTTTTTAATAACCCTCAATTATTAAAAAAATTCAAACGTTTGAAATGGCTTGAAAAGTGTTTTTTTATATATTTGCATCCATTAGACAATAAAACCCAAACTCTTCATGTCTCTACAAAAAATACAGGACCTGTTAGGTTCAGACGCTGAAAAGTTATTATCTCATAAATGTGAGACAATAGACAAATCATCATTGCATTTACCTGGTCCCGACTTTATTGACAGGATCTTTGCTCAGTCAGATCGATCGGCCCAGGTATTGAATAGCCTGGCATCTATTTATAATTCGGGAAGATTAGCCGGAACTGGTTATGTTTCAATATTGCCGGTTGACCAGGGAATAGAACATACTGCAGGAGCTTCATTTGCACCTAATCCAATCTACTTTGATCCGGAAAATATAATCAAACTAGCCATAGAAGGGGGTTGTAATGCTGTTGCCACTACTTTTGGAGGGTTAGCTTTAATGAGTAGAAAATATGCTCATAAAATTCCATTTATCGTGAAGATCAATCATAACGAGTTACTGACCTATCCGAATACATTCGATCAGGTGATGTACGGGTCAGTTGATGAAGCGTGGAATCTTGGTGCTAAAGCTGTAGGAGCTACTATTTACTTTGGTAGTGAAGAATCAAACAGGCAAATTCAAGAGGTAGCTGCTGCATTCGAAAGAGCACATGAATTAGGAATGGCAACTATACTTTGGTGCTACACACGTAATAGCTCTTTTAAGAAAGACGGAACAGACTATCATGTTGCTGCTGACCTGACAGGGCAGGCTAATCACCTGGGAGTAACAATAAAAGCAGATATCATAAAGCAAAAACTACCGGAAACTAATGGTGGATTTAAAACTATAAATTTTGCGAAGACTCATGATAAGGTTTATTCAGAGCTGAGTAGTGAGCATCCAATTGACCTTACCAGATACCAGGTGGCAAATTGCTACATGGGAAGAATTGGATTAATTAATAGTGGGGGAGCTTCATCAGGAGCATCAGATCTTGCAGAGGCAGTAAAGACTGCTGTTATTAATAAAAGAGCAGGAGGAATGGGACTTATATCTGGTAGAAAAGCTTTCCAGAGGCCAATGAAGGAAGGCACTGAATTATTGCACCACATTCAAGATGTTTATCTGGCTCAGGATATAGAGCTGGCATAACAATGTCTATTTAGGTTATACAGAGGCTGTGCTGTGGTGGTACAGCCTTTTTTTATCTTCAATCTTATAAGTCCGGGCTTTTATATTCTGCAGAATTTTCGAATATTGCATTATTGATCAGCTGAAAAATAGTAATTTTACAGCCCAAAAATGAAACTCTATGGCTTGGTTTACAAGAAAAGATAAAGGAATAAGAACCCCGACCGAGGCTAAAAAAGAAGCCCCGGACGGAATTTGGTATAAAACTCCAAGTGGAAAAATTGTCCACATGAGAGAGTTGAAAAGTAATTCATATGTTTCGCCTGAGGATGGATACCATGTCAGGATCGGCTCAGAGGAATATTTCGAAATACTTTTTGATAACAATAAATTTACGGAATTGGACCCCGAAATGACTTCTGCGGATCCATTGGATTTCGTGGATACAAAAGCTTATCCATCAAGAATAAAACAATCACAGGCAAAGACTGATTTGAAGGATGCTGTAAGAACAGCTCATGGAAAAATCGATGGTCAGGACCTTTGTGTTGCTTGTATGGACTTCAATTTTATTGGAGGCTCAATGGGATCGGTAGTAGGTGAAAAGATTTCGCGGGCAATCGATTATTCATTGAAAAATAAGGTTCCGTTTCTGATGATCTCTAAATCTGGAGGAGCAAGAATGATGGAAGCCGGATTTTCCCTCATGCAAATGGGTAAAACATCAGCGAAATTAGCTTTGCTTGATAAAGCAGGAATTCCATTCATTTCTTTATTGACTGACCCTACAACTGGTGGTGTTACTGCTTCTTTTGCTATGCTTGGTGATTTTAATATTGCTGAGCCGGGTGCATTAATCGGTTTTGCAGGCCCGAGGGTTATTAGAGAAACGATCGGAAAGGATCTTCCTAAAGGATTTCAAAGTGCTGAGTTTGTTCTTGAGCATGGATTTTTGGATTTCATTGTTGACAGAAGGAATTTAAAAAGACGCCTGGTTACTTTACTCAAGATGCTCGGTGAAGAAAAAAAGGAAGAAAAAAAGGAGACTAAGAAGGTAGAAAAGAAAGCAAGTGCAAGCTGATTTTTCTGCAAAATTATTACTACACTTCGTCACGAAATTAGATTGACGAATTATAAATATAAAATTACCAACCGAAGGAGATTATCTTCTTCGGTTTTTTTATTTATTGAGCCTGAAGAAATAATGCACTAAGATCCATCTTTTTAATAAATCTGATCGCCTCCCTTCAAATTAAATTCAGATTTTGATCGAGTTGAGTGTTGTTTTGAATTGATATTCAAGCCCTTGAGATATCAAATTTGTTTTAAGTAGGTTAAGACAGTAATAGTAAAAAAGCCCCCTCGAGCGAGGGGCTTTTTCGTTACCCGAAACGGGTTCCAAGAGCCAAAATAGTGTGTGGGTAATAAATAAGAGGGATATTAGTCTTAAAATTTTTGTTTAAACCTAACATCCTGTTTGGTTTTAGTTGAAAGATGACTGTCTCCGTTCGTAAACAGCACATCTATTGTTGATTGCTATGTTGCTAAAGTAATGTAAGAAATTTATTAAACCAAACACTTTTTCAAAAAAAATACTCTGTAAGCATACTTTTTACTCAGAAGATTATTCTGAATTGTCAATTGTTCAAAAAAATTGAATAAACAGTAGTTTTTTGTCATGATGGTTGACGAAATGATAAATTTCTTCGATGAATGTATGAATTGTTAAGATAAGTAAATTCGTGAATCTTAACCATTTATTTTACAAACAAGAAAGCTTATTTGTTTAAACATCATTTCACACTAATATTGTCCTATTATCCTAAAATCAATTTTCCTGAATAATTATGTAATGTTTTAACCCTATTGTTAATAAAATTTGTCTTCATATTCCGATTTCCTATAGGGTTCTGTTTTAATTTTACTTTCATGTTGCTAAGGAAAAAACCGGTATTATGCAATTACTATGTTACCTATAGATGTAATGCATCTTGTAGTTTTTGCGATATATGGGAAAAACCTTCTCCTTACATTTCATTAGAGGACGCAGAATCCAATTTTAAAGCGTTAAAAAAGCTGGGAGTTAGAGTAATCGATTTTACAGGCGGAGAACCTTTGCTTCATCGGGAGATTGGAGAACTTCTATCTCTGGCTAAGCATTATGGTTTTATAACTACTCTTACTACCAATGGGCTGCTTTATCCAAAAAAATATACGGAATTAAAAGGAGTAGTTGATATGCTGCATTTTTCTCTTGACTTCGAATCTAAGGAAAAGCATAACCAGGCAAGAAGAGTTAATTGTTACGATAAAATTCTCGATTCAATTTCAATAGCTAAGGAAAATAATGAGCGACCGGATATATTGATGACAGTTTTTCCCGAAAATTTAAATGAAATTGAAAGGATCTATAATAATATTTCTTTACCAAATGGGTTGGTATTGATCCTTAACCCGGCATTTGATTATAATGATATTAATTGTGCCACTTTTAATAAAGAGCAGTTATCATTTTTAAGAAGCTGGGGAAAAGAAAAACTTATCTATATAAATGAGGCCTTTCTCGATTTACGTTTAAACGGGGGGAATCATATTGATCATCCGGTGTGTAAAGCGGGATCATCGACTGTTGTAATTTCGCCTTTTAATGAATTAGTTGGTCCCTGTTATCATTCTGCAATTGATAAATGGCCAATCGATAATAATCTTTACGATCTCTATAAAAGTGAAGAAATCCAAAAAGTTTTGATGATGGAAGGTCGATTACCGGAATGTGAAGGGTGTGTAATTAACTGTTATATGCAGCCAAGTTTTGCCGTTAACTTTAATAAATACTGGTTGACAGCAGCCAGATCTACCTTTAAATATAACTTTTATAAGGGTACCTGGAAACAACTTTTTGCCTGAGTAGTTAAACTTTTTGAATATTGATAAGGCTATGTAGTAAAAATCATATTTATCTACTACATGGAATAAAGAATTAATGATATATTTGTGGCCTGAATAGAGTTAAAGAAAAAATTATCAGTAAAATAGTCAGATAAATGTTTTCAACGACAATTATTGTTTCAATTGTAGCATTTACCCTAGTAATCTCGGCACTAGTGCTGATTTTGCTTTTTGCACAATCAAAATTAGTGCAGCAAGGTGATGTTAAGATTTACGTAAATGGTGACGAGGAAAATCCGATCGTAACCTCAGCAGGTGGAACTCTTCTATCTACATTATCATCTCAGAAGATCTTTTTACCGTCTGCATGTGGTGGTGGAGGTACTTGTGCCATGTGTAAATGTGTAGTAGAAGATGGTGGCGGAGACGTACTTCCTACTGAAGAAGGACACCTTTCTCGATCTGAGAAAAAAGAAAATGTTAGACTTTCCTGCCAGGTTAAGGTGAAGGAAGATATGCATATTCGTGTTCCTGAAGAAATCTTTGGTATTAAGAAGTGGGAGTGCGAAGTTGTTTCCAATTACAATGTATCAACATTTATTAAGGAATTTAAAGTTAAGCTTCCAGAAGGAGAAAATCTTGACTTTAAATCTGGTGGATATATTCAGATCGATGTTCCGGAAATTACTGTGGACTTCAAAGATATGGATATTACACCTCACCCTGAGCTTGGACACAAAGACGATGTGTATAAAGGTGACTGGGATAAATTCGGTTTATGGGATCTTGTCATGAAAAATGATGAGCCGATTTTCCGTGCTTATTCTATGGCTAACCACCCGGCGGAAGGAAACATTATTATGTTGAACATCCGTATCGCTACTCCACCTTGGGATCGAGAAAACAACAAATGGATGGATGTGAATCCAGGTATTTGTTCTTCATATGTTTTCTCAAGAGTACCTGGTGATAAAGTAACTATTTCAGGACCATATGGTGAGTTCTTTATCAATGAGTCTGATGCTGAAATGATTTATATTGGTGGTGGTGCTGGTATGGCTCCACTAAGATCTCATATCTTCCATCTCTTCCATACTGAGAAAACTGACAGAAAAGTTTCTTACTGGTACGGAGGTAGATCAAAAAGGGAGCTTTTCTATCTCGATCACTTCGAAAAGATCGAAGATGATTTCCCTAACTTTAAATTCTATATTGGCTTAAGTGAACCAATGGAAGAAGATAACTGGAAAATCAAAAAAGATCTTCATGATAGCGAAGGAGATGGTTATGTAGGGTTTATACACCAGGTATTGTATGATAATTACCTGGCTGATCATCCTGAGCCTGAAGAAATTGAGTATTACCTTTGCGGTCCTCCTTTGATGAACGCAGCAGTATTAAAGATGCTGGATGAGTTGGGCGTACCGAAGGAAAATATCAGATTTGATGACTTCGGAGGGTAATCTCACAAAAAAATAAATTTAAAGGAACTTCAAATATGGAGTTCCTTTTTTTATTTTACGCCTAAATTAAAATGTTTCATAATGACAGACCTCAGTCTATTTTTTGATCCGGTATCAGAATCTTTATACGAAAACATCAGTGACAGAAGTTCATTCTTTTTTCAGTTAACCATTAATAACGGAAAAGCTGAATTACCTGATGATTGTACGATAGCCTTAATAGGGCTAACAGAAAACCGGGGTGCTGAGAATTCTGGTAGCATAGCAACCGCCGCTGATGAAATTCGCAAGAAGCTGTATAACCTGAAAAAGGGAGCTGGCCCATATAGCATTATGGATCTTGGAAATCTTAGAAATGGCCAATCCTATGATGAAACTAGCCAGCGTCTTAGTGAAGTTGGCAGAGTTTTAATAGAAAATAATATTCTTCCTGTTTTTATAGGAGGGAGTCATGACCTTGATTATGGTCAATATCAATCTTATGAGGGGCTGGAAAAACTAATAAGTGTTTGTGCGATAGATCGGACTGTAGATATGTCCGGAGATAAAGAACAGGCTTCTGAGCATCGTCATATTCAAAATATAGTAATTCATGAACCAAATTACCTTTTCAACTTCACTCTCCTGGGGTATCAATCTTATTTGATTGATCAGACATTATTGAATACACTTGAAAAGTTGCATTTCGATACTTTCCGACTTGGGTATTTAAGAAGTGACATTAAAGAGATCGAGCCAATAGTCAGGGAAGCGGATATGATGTCATTCGATCTGACAGCAATTAAATCTGCAGACTTTCCCGGTGTAAATAATGCTCAGCCTTTTGGTCTGACAGGTGAGGAAGCATGCCAGGTTTGTTGGTATGCTGGGTTAAATGAAAAACTAAGTAGTGTCGGATTTTATGGTTATGATCCTTCTGAAGACGATAAAAATATGAAGAGTGCAATGGTTTCGGCTGTGATGATCTGGTATTTTATTGAAGGCGTGATAAATCGAAAAGAGGAGCAAAACTTTAAGACAAATGATTATTTAAAGTTTGTAGTGCCAATTGGGGGAGAACCGGACCAAATGGTTTTTATAAGAGTAAATTTACAGATCGCTGGTGGATGGAGGTTCCGTTAACCAAAGAGGATGAGGAGATTAATAAATGGGACATTGGTATAAACAAAACCTGTGTTATCCCATGCAGCTATAAAGATTACGAACAAGCCGGGCAAGGAGTGATTCCGGATAGATGGATCGTGGCTGTAAATAAAAGATTATAATAGAAAACCGGGATTTAAATCCCGGTTTTTATATTTAAATATCCATTGAAGAACCGATATCAAGAAGTATTAATTCTTTCCCTGCTTCTTTGAATTTTTTTACTGCTTCATCGTGATCTATTTCAATATAAGGGAATGTGTCATAGTGGACTCCCAGAACTTTATCACATTTCACAAAATCTGACGCTACTACTGCATCGTCTACTCCCATAGTAAAGTTATCTCCGATAGGCATGATGGCCAGATCCAGATTGGTGAATTGAGGAATCAATTGCATATCCATATGGAGGGCAGTATCTCCGGCAAAATAAATTGAGTAACCATCTGATTCGACAATAAATCCTCCCGGATTTCCACCATAGGTACCATCCGGTAATACTGAAGAATGAATGGCGTTTACATATTTCACTTTGCCAAATTCAAATTCCCAGTTTCCCCCGTGATTCATCGGATGACCATTTTCAATTCCCTGATCTTCGAGCCACGATATGATTTCAAAGTTGGAAACCACCTTTGCTCCTGATCGCTTGGCGATATCAACTGCATCAGCAATGTGGTCCTGGTGACCATGACTTATTAAAATGAAATCAGGATTGATAGATGACACATCAATGTCTTTAGCAAGTTCATTAGGAGTGATGAAAGGATCAAATAATACTGATTTCTCAGCTGTTTCCATCATAAAACAAGATTGACCGTAGTATGTGATTTTCATGTAGATTGATTTTTTTGGTTACCTATTAAATATAATCAAATGCCAAGACCTAATCTATGATATCCAAGGTGAATAAAAAAAGACCTTTTTCAGGTTATATCTAATGATTTTATATGAAACTATTTTGAATCCGGACTTATTTAAACGGTACTTATTTGATAAATTAAGTATTAAATACTTCCGTATGAAAACACTCATTTTGATGCGACATGCAAAATCTTCCTGGAAGACCCTTATATGGATGATTTTGACAGACCTTTAAACAAAAGGGGTAAAAATGATGCCCTGAAATGGGAAAACGATTAAGACTTTTAGGATGGTGCCCAGACAAGTTATTTCAAGCCCAGCAGCAAGGGCAGCAGCCACCTCAATTAAAGCATGTGAGAATATGGAGTTTGATAAAAATGACATACAATGGGAAAAAGATCTTTATCATGCCTCAACATCAACAATCTGGGAGGTAATTCGAAAAAATGGAAAGGAAAATGTTTTAATGATTGTTGGTCATAATCCGGGACTGAATAGTGTTGCAGATAGCCTGGGACTGGATATCGACAACATACCGACAGCCGGGGTGCTGGTTGTTGCTTTAAGTATAAGAGACTGGTCAGAAGCAGCACCTGGTAAGGCCCGTTTCGAATTTTTTGATTATCCCAAAAATAAAGGAAAAGAGATCCGCCAGCTTTAGAATGGCATTAGATCCTTTTTGAAAATCCCGAATTCTTTAATTCGGTATCCCAGAAACAATTTAAAATTCCAGGCACTGACATTTAAATTGACATTTCTTGTATTGGCATTGGCATTTTGAAAAAACTATTGATGTTCCGGTAAATACCTTGTCACCATTGTATCCAAACGAGAGACGGCCATTTAATGCAGCTCTATCTGAGTATTCCTGACTTGCTTACCTTCAAAAGGATATTTTTGCCACTGAAGCCCTATGCCGGCGGCAAGTGTGGTGTTGAGAAATAATTGCTTCAAAATGAAATTATGGGTATACCCTGGCATTACAGTCAGAGTTGTAAACTTACCTCCTGAATATCTTACAGTTGGGTTAAAATCGTTGTCAGGAATGGTGTTTATTGCGGAATCCGCCTCTACTTTTATGTCGCTCATTGTAGATCCTATTAGAAAAGATCCCGCAGATTTTTTTTGTCTCTCAGTCTGGTTAAAACTTGATTTAAAAGAGAATTTTTCGCTATTCTCAATCCAGAATCCTGTAAAGCTTACATTTCTCACAGAAAGATCTGAACGTTGGGGATGGGGGTCACCGTTTTGCCAGTTCTGGTTGATCTGAGAGGCATTAGAAATGTAAAAGCCCTGGTATTTTGTAAATAAAAATCAACACCAAACTGGGTGCCATACAAATTAACCTGAAAATCGCTGTAGTCAGTATTGCCATAAAGCCTTGCGTTATCTCCATCCTCTCTTTCCGGCAGCCTGAAAGTTACCTCGAAAGCTAAATCAAAGGCATAGCCTCCGAATCCGATCAATCCATTTCCATTGGGGCGATATTGGATGGTCTGCTGGTCCTCTGTTGCAAGAGTAACATTCAGAGAGCGATTTCCAAGCAGACCTTTTACATATAAATAGTCGTCAAACCGCTCAATATAATCTGAGCGGTCTGATGACAATGTATCAGTTTCTTCTTGTGCGTATCCGCAAAATCCAATTAAAAATAAAACGACTAATAAATGCCGCATGAATAGTTTTTACTATAAGATATAGCGACTAAGATCCTTATTTTTAACTAGTCCGGCAAGCTTTTCACTAACCATATCATCAGTAATGATCAGTTTTGCATTTGGTCCTATTTCGTCCGGAACTTCATATAAAAAGTCATTTAAAAGTTTACTCATCACTGTATGGAGTCTCCTCGCACCGATATTTTCAACTTCAGCATTCACTTCAAAAGCTATGTTGCAATTTGCTTAAGTGCTTCTTCTGTAAACTCTAGAGTAACTTCCTCTGCATCAATAACGCTCGTATTGTTTAGTTAAAGCATTTTTTGGCTCTAATAATATTTTCAGGAAGTCACTTTCAGTCAGATTATCCAGTTCAACCCTGATCGGAAAACGTCCCTGTAATTCAGGAATAAGATCTGAGGGCTTGCTAACATGAAACGCTCCGGCAGAGATAAATAGTATATGGTCAGTATTTACCACTCCATGCTTGGTAGTCACCGAACTTCCCTCTACTATCGGTAAGAGGTCTCGCTGAACTCCTTCACGGCTAACGTCAGCTCCCTGCTTATTAGAAGATGCAGCAATTTTATCGATCTCATCAATAAATATTATCCCTGTGTTCTCCGTTTTTTGAACTGCCTCTTCTTTAACTTCTTCAAAATCGATCAGCTTGGATGCTTCTTCATCCAATAGGATTTTTTTAGCATCTGCAATGGTGACTTTTCTTTTTTTGGATTTCTTTGGCATCATACCAGAAAGCATATCCTGAAGGTTAATCATTGAAGATTCGTCGATCATTCCTCCACCGATCATTCCTATTCCCGGATTGCTTGGTGCTTTAATGTCAATATCAATTTTTCTGTCATCAAGCTCACCGTTTCGGATTTTTTCTCTGAATCGCTCCCTGGTCTTTTCATTAAGTTCCTCGTCAGTTTTAGGAGCTGTCTCATTTTCAAATGAATTAGTCTCACTAGCAGACTGAAATCCGGTTCTTGCAGGAGTCTTTTTTATTGGTGGGATTAATGCATCCAAAATGATTTCTTCAACAATACCCTCTGCTTTTTCTCTTACCTCTTCTTTTTTCTGAACTTTAACCATGTGAATAGCCTGTTCAACAAGATCCCTGACCATGCTTTCCACATCGCGTCCTACGTAACCTACTTCGGTAAACTTACTGGCTTCAACTTTTACAAATGGTGCATCGGCAAGTTTGGCAAGTCTACGGGCGATCTCAGTTTTACCGACTCCGGTAGATCCGATCATCAGAATATTATTAGGCATTATTTCCTCTTTCAATTCTGACTTAGTATTCATCCTTCTCCATCGGTTACGAAGAGCAATAGCTACATTTTTCTTAGCACTTGACTGTCCGATAATATATTTATCCAGTTCTTTTACGATCTGCTTCGGTGTTAATGCAATTTCTTTTTTTGACATCTTAATTTTATTTATTGAATATAGATGAAATATCTTTTTGTAATGAAAGGTAGTTTACACCACCTCCCTGATGAAAGAATCCATGCGAGTAGGAAAGCATGAATCCTTTAAGGTTCATATTAAACCCTAACGAAAGACCAGCGCCTCCGTTTCCCTGATCCGTTCTTAATTGTTGCCTTCTGTTAAAATTATATCCTGCCATAAGGTTGAAATTTTTATGTAAAAGAATTTCAGCACCGGCACTTATATGATAGAAACCTTATCCAGACTGGAATCTTCACCTTCCGGGTCTAATCCTCCGGCCTTTTAATATTTAAATCAAACGCTTGTAATGTGAACCTAAAGGGAGCGAATTCTGGTTTAAATGTCGTTCCTATTGATATTCTGAGTGGGACATCATTATCAAATGCATCACTACCAATTTACCGATTTGCTGGATGCTCAATGCTGCAGTTAGATCTTTTTCAGGATGAAAATATGTTCCTGAGATATCAAGATAAGCTATGCCCTCTGAATATCCATCGAAATTGAACGACTCATAATTAATATTCATTCCGAGAGAAAAAAGTCCGATTTTATGAGATGCTCCGGCAGAAATTCGAAATGCTGAAGAGGAAAATTCTCCATCTGTTATTCCTGTATTTGTCGTTCTTTCAAGACTACCGTAATCCAGAAACTGAAATCCTCCCCAGACCTTAATGCCTTTACTGATCTCCTGTCCGTAGGCAAGAGTTCCATATTTTATGTCAGCCAGGTAATCACCGTAAGTCAGGTGAGCCATTCTGATCTGAGATGAGTCATTGTTCATCGAAGGATTCCTGAACCATACACTTGCATCATCAGTAGTAGTTAAGGTTCGGCTACCAAGTCCTGTATCCCTGGCTGAAGAAGGGAATAAAAGCATTTGGGTTTGGTCTACTTGCTGACCAAACCCTGTATATGAAATTAATGTTAATATGATAGTATCAGATGCCTTTTCAGGATCATATTTGCGTCTTGGAATTTGGGTTTTTATCAAATGAAAAGATCATCGGATCTTCAACTTTATTTTAGTAAAGCGATCTTGATCACTTCATCAACTGTATCGACAAAATGAAATTTAATATTCTTGATATAATCAGGTTCTATGTCTTTAAGATCCTTTTTGTTTTTTGAACACATGATGATTTCCTTAATACTGCTCTTCCTGCAGCAAGGATCTTTTCTTTTATTCCGCCAACCGGAAGTACCTTACCTCTTAAGGTAATCTCACCGGTCATGGCGAGCTTATCTTTTACTTTTCTCTGTGTGTAAATTGAAGCCAGAGAGGTGAGCATAGTGATACCTGCTGAAGGACCATCTTTAGGTACGGCTCCAGCCGGAACGTGAACATGAAGATCGTATTCATTAAAAAGCCTGTGATCAATTTTAAGATGCTCTGCATTAGACTTTAGGTACGAAAGAGCTGTAACAGCTGATTCTTTCATCACATCACCTAATTGACCTGATAAAGTGAGTTTTCCTTTACCTTTGCTTAAGCTGGATTCGATAAATAAAATATCGCCACCTACCGGAGTCCATGCTAACCCGGTAACTACCCGGCGTATTTGTTGTTTTCATAAAGCTCCTGATCGTAAACTTCAGGTCCGAGAACCTCGATGATTTTTTCAGGAGTGATTTTTGGTTCATACTCCTTCCAGTGCAATGGACTTGGCTACATTTCTAACTACGGCACCGATTTTACGCTCCAGCCCTCTACTCCTGATTCGCGAGTATAACCATTGATCAGTTTATTAAGTGCAGCTTTATTTAAAGATGCATCTTTAGCCTTAAGTCCGTGTTCTTTTCGCTGCTTTGGAATAAGGTGTTTTTAGCGATCTCTACTTTCTCCTCATGAGTATATCCGGTGATCTCAATGATCTCCATTCTATCCCTCAATGGTGCAGGTATAGACTCCAGACTATTTGCTGTAGCTATAAAAAGCACTTTCGAAAGATCGTAATCTATCTCCAGGAAGTTATCGCTGAATGTACTGTTTTGTTCCGGATCCAGAACCTCCAGAAGTGCCGAGGATGGATCCCCCGATGACCAGAGTCGAGCTTATCAATTTCATCAAGGATGAAAACCGGATTTGAAGATTCAGCTCTTTTTATATTCTGGATTACCTTACCGGGCATAGCACCGACATAGGTTTTTCGGTGGCCTCTGATTTCCGCCTCGTCATGAACACCTCCTAAAGACATTCTAACATATTGTCTATTGAGTGCCTTGGCAACAGATTTACCCAGAGATGTTTTACCAACCCCCGGAGGTCCATAAAGGCAAAGAATTGGTGCCTTCATGTCTTTTTAAGCTTGAGGACAGCAAGGTATTCTATGATTCTGTCTTTTACTTTGGTCAGTCCGTAATGATCCTTGTCAAGAATTTTTTTAGCTCTCTTAAGATCGAAATTATCTCTGTGTACTCATTCCAAGGTAATTCAAGCATGAGTTCACAGTAATTTATTAAAACCGGATATTCAGCTGCCTGGGATGAGTCTTAATACTTTGTCTAGTTCTTTGTTAAAATGTTCTGCGACATCCTTTGGCCACTTTTTCTTTTCCCCTCTCTTTCTTAATTCTTCAATCTCTGCCTCAGGGCCTTCATTTCCTAGCTCATCCTGTAGTATTCTGATCTGCTGACGGAGGTAATAATCCCGCTGCTGCTGATCAATGTCCACATGAACCTTTTGAATCTCCTGCTTGATCTCAAGCATTTTGATGTCGCGGGTCATGTATTCGAGCAGTAGCGAAGCTCTTTTGAAACCATCGTTTATTTCAAGTAATTTTTGTTTCTCATCGACCTCTGCATTGATGTTAGAGCAAGGAAGTGAGTCAAAAATTTAGTGCTTTCAATATTGTCGAGAGCAACTTGAGCTTCTGTGGAATATCCGGGTTCAACTTGAGAATCTTATTAGCTGCATCTTTTAAAGATTGTACAGCGCAATAAGGTTTTCATTAGTG